>NZ_JANNDR010000252.1:0-9432 GCF_031378165.1 Chamaesiphon sp. OTE_75_metabat_556 | reverse complement strand
AGTTAATAATTCGCCAAAGCTATGGATTTAAGAATTTCGATCTGATGAAAGAGAAGCTATTGGCTTGCTTATTTAAATAATTTCCGTTTCACTCCAATCATTCAAATAAGCAATACTTATCACCATACAGGCGGGAGAGCCGTTGGCGATAGTATCTCTCTTGGGCGATGACTGCTGGTGTGACTAGCTGCTCTAATTGTGCTGCTATTGCCTCGTCTTCCATCATCGGACGTTGTTGTCGTTTTGCATGGTCACGATTTGTTTTCCGCTTTCTGGGCATGGGTCAAACTCGGTTCTAACTCTTCGCTAGTCCGAGTTTGACATTTTTTCTTTCTCTCCTTGACAAATCTTGGATTTTCTTAACTTGTCACCAATCGGGTCTCCCGACGTAAAAAGCGCAACAAGACAGATTGGCGATGAATGAGCTACAACTGAGTCTGTCAGCATGAATGCCCAGTTTGAGTTCTTTAATCCGATGTTCACTATCGCTGCCACGTTGGACATAAAACTGGTCGTAAAGTTGTTGTGGCGGCAAATCTAAATTAGTGAGTACAAATTGAGGATTAGCACCCTTTGGCAACCACTCAGCCTTCATCACCAAGCGACGTGGGGCATCCCAAGTCCCTGCTGCATAGTAAACATCATCAAACAATCGAGCTTTCTGTTGTGTTTGAACGAACTGTAACCGCGCCCGTTCGAGCAGATCGGCCATCTTGCGCTCAGTCACTGCATTACGTGTAAATCCAATCGCATAGCCAACGCCAGCACGTTCACACACCCGCAGGATCTCTGGCAATGAAAATCCTGCATCGGCACGGAGAATGATTTTCACACCTGGAAATGCACGTTTTAATCGCCAAAACAACCACCGCAAGATTCCGGCTACCCCCTTACCAGAATAAGTATTCCCCGCTCTTAACTGCAACACTAATGGATACCCACTTTTAGCTTCGTTGATTAAGACTGGAAAGTACATATGCTGTCCATAGTAGCCATGAAAACAACTCAGTTGTTGTTGCCCATGAGTTGGGTCTGCCCACCCATCGATATCAAGTACGATCTCTGCTGGTGGCTGTTGATATCCCGCAATGAATCCGTCCACCATCCGACTTCGCATTTTGGAAACTTCCGGTTTTTTGACCTGATTCTCCATTCTCGTGATGGTTGGTTGACTTGCTGGGAGTTCCTCCTTGGCAATTGGTAATCTTTCACACGCGATCTTGTAGATTGGATCGTGCCTTAAGACATTACTGTCGTTGGCATCTTCATATCCCCCAACCAGTTGATACACTCTTTGACTTACCAATTGATGTAGGCTATGGGTGACTTTATTCGTGTCTCGCCATTCTTCAATGCACTCTGCTAATCCTCGACAAATTTGTTCTTGTTCTTCGGCTTGACGTGCTAATAATATTCCCGCATAAGATTTTAGCGAGAAGTTTATCTCTTTGGCTCATAGTGTTGGTTAAATATATTCAAAACCCCTGTAGGTATTAGCTACAGGGGTTAGATTATAGGATGGAGTAATTTCTACTCAACACCCTCAATCCGATCTTCAACCTCCTGATAGAGGTCGCGAAGTTTATCGAGGTTCTCATCGCTAGTCTCCCAATAACCACGCCCATTGACTTCCAACAGCGTCGAAACAATCTTGCGGAATGAATTCGGATTGAGATCCATCAACCGTTTGCACATGTCCGCATCCTTGATAAATGTGTCATTGGTTTCTTCATACACCCAGTTATCGACCGCACCAGCCGTCGCACTCCAACCGCTGGTATTTACCAATCGTTTCGAGAGTTCGCGTACACCTTCATAACCATGAGAGAGCATCCCCTCATACCATTTGGGGTTGAGCAACTTGGTACGCGCGTCTAAGCGGACAGTCTCGGAAAGGCTGCGAACTTGAGCGTTGGCGGTGGTGGTATCGGCGATGAAGGATGAGGGCATTTTGCCATCATCTCGCAGCTTGGCGACGATTTTGGTGGGGTCTGAGTCATAGTAGTGAGATACATCAGTCAGACTGATTTCCGAGGAATCGAGGTTTTGGAAGGTGACTTCGGCAGTTTTGAGAGTGGTTTCAAAGATCTCGCGAGCGTTGTCCATCACACCAGGATTGTCGGAATTGAAGGCGAAGGATTTACGGTTGAGGTACATTTCTTGCAATTCGCCTTCGTTGTCCCAGGTGCCGTTTTCGACGGCGAGGTTGACGTTGGAGGAGTAGGAGCCGGAGGCGTTGGAGAAGACGCGGGTGGCGGCTTGACGGAGGTTGATCCCCATCTCTTCGGCTTGGGCTAATGCGTGTTTGCGGATGAAGTTCATTTCGAGAGGTTCATCGGCTTCGGCGGCCATTTTCACAGCTTGGTCGAGCAGGTTCATCTGGTAGATGAACAGGTCGCGGAAGACACCGGAACAATTGATCACGACGTCGATGCGGGGACGACCGAGTTCTTCGAGGGGGATCATGTGGAGTTTGTTGATCCGACCGAGGGCATCGGGGACGGGTTTGACACCGACCATCCACATGATTTGGGCGAGGGACTCGCCGTAGGTTTTGATGTTATCCGTACCCCAGAGGACGCAGGCGATCGTTTCGGGATATTGACCGTTATTTTCGCGCATTTGTCGATCGAGTAACCGATCGACTACCACTTTTGCTGACTTAACTGCGGCTTCGGTTGGAATCGACTGCGGATCGAGAGCGTGCATGTTCTTCCCTGTGGGCAAGACATCGGGGTTGCGAATCGGGTCGCCACCTGGCCCTGGGAGGATGTATTCACCACCTAAACCTTGGAGGAGGGCTGCTAGTTCGTTGTCTGCACAGACCTGTTTGAGACAAAATTCGAGGTACTCAAATAAGGGTTTGATTTCTTCGAGGTTGACTTGTTTGTAGCCAGATGCGTATAGAGATTCAACCCACGCTTCTTTTGGCCCCATGTTGAATAAGTTCAACCGAGCGACAAGGGAAATTCGACCTTCATCGTTAACTTGGGGTGTCACCATGGCAGTAACGGCGGCACGGACGGCCATCGTGATGTCTTGCAACAGTTGGACATCTTCGAGGATGCCGCGATCGTTATTTTGGTAAACCTCTTCAAGATTGCGTCCGATACTTTCGCCGATAATCCGAGGTAAACCTTTTAATCCTTCTTCTTCACGATCGAGTGAGGCGATATTTACGAGTGTCGCGATCGCTTCTTCGGCTGTCGGTGGTTTGCCGACTACGTGCAATCCGCAGGGCAGTAGGCGCGATTCGATTTCCATCAGGCGGCTGTAGACTGCACCGACGATATTATCGCGGACTTCGATTTCCATCGTGCCCGCATCGATGTCGGGTAACTCGACATCTTTATCGAGATTGCAAATCCGCGCTTTGTCCATAATTGTATTGACAATTTGGACGCCGCGACCGCTATCGCGCAGCGATTGGTAAGAACCGACGAGTTCGCCGAGTTCTTGCAAGCCTCGGTAGAGTCCAGCATTTTCCGCAGGCGGCGTCAGGTAGGAAATCGTTTCAGCATAAGAACGACGTTTGGCGATCGTTGCTTCGCTGGGATTGTTGGCCGCGTAGTAGTAGAGATTCGGAATATTTCCGATCAAACTATCGGGGAAACACTCATTGGACATCCCCATCTGCTTCCCAGGCATAAATTCTAGCGAACCGTGGGTACCAAAGTGGAGGACGGCATCCGCTTCCCAGACTTTTTCCAGGTACGTATAGTAAGCCGCAAATCCGTGGTGGGGACTGGCCGAACGGGAGAATAACAACCGCATTGGATCGCCTTCATAACCGAAGGTTGGCTGCACGCCGATAAAGACATTCCCGAAGTGTTTGCCGTAAATCACCAGATTCTGGCCGTCACTATTGAGGTTCCCTGGTGGTGGACCCCAGCTTTCGTGGAGTTTTTCCGAATAGGGAGTCAGTTCCTCATATTCAGGTACCGACATCCGGTAAGCCACGTTGAGTTCGGGGCTATTGTATTGCGCCTGCGCATCGTGGATCACGGCTTCGAGCAGTTCTTTGGGCGATGCTGGTAAATCCTGGACATCATAACCATCTTTTTTCATGCCCTGCATGACTTCAAAGATCGAACCAAATACGTCCAAATAGGCAGCGGTACCGACGTTCCCTTTATCTGGCGGAAAACTAAAGACGGTAATCGCGACTTTCTTCTCTATTTTGGCTTTGCGACGCAGATTTGCCCACTTCATCGCCCGTCCGGCGATCGCTTCAATCCGGTCTTGGAGAGCGATCGCGCGGCCAGTAGTCCCATCACGACCTGATAAAATAATCGGCTCGATCGCGCCGTCCAACTCAGGAATCGCAATTTGTAAAGCTACTTGAATCGGGTGTAAACCTAAGTCACTTTCTTCCCACTCTTCAGTGGTTTGGAACACCAACGGTAACGCCACCATGTAGGGACGATTCAACCGCTTGAGCATGTCGATCGCTTTGGGATGATCCTGCCGCGCGGGGCCACCCACGAGGGCAAATCCGGTCAGGGAGATGACTGCATCGACGATCGCTTCAGTTTTGGCGATCGGGTCGAAGAAATAGGCTTCTAAAGGCTTAGAGAAGTCCAATCCACCTGCAAATACGGGGATGACTTTGGCACCCATTGCTTCTAATTCTTGTACCATCGCGACATAATGTGCGGCATCGCCCGTGACGATGTGAGTGCGTTGTAATACCAGCCCGATACAGGGCGCATTCGGATCTTGGCGATCGAGCGCGATATCGCGACGGCTATCGAACCAATTGAGATATTCTTTGACATCCTCAAACATCTGCGGTGCCAAGGGGTGCCAGATCCCCATATCGGGGAAAGTGACGGGATCTTGATATTTAATTTCACCGACAGAAGTTGCCGAGTTGAGCGTATTATCTTCTTTTAAGACATACCGATCGGCCAGCATCAACAAGAAATTTTCTAGATTCTCTGGCGTACCACCGAGCCAATACTGGAAGCTCAACATAAAGTTGCGCGCATCCTGAGCTTTTTCGATCGGTAGATATTTGAGAATATTCGGCAGCGTATTCAATAATTTGAGCATTCCGTCTTGGAAGCTACCCGCGCCAGCTTTGGCTTTGCGCTTCTTCATGAATTCGCCGATCGCACTTTTGGATTGACCCAAAGTAGCCAGCGAGAAACTCCCCATCTTGTTCAACCGCATCACTGCGGGCATCGATGGGAAGATCACCGCCACATCCAAGCTATCCCGATAAGGTTCGACTGCGGCTACGAGTTTGTCAGCCAAATCTTCAATAAAAATCAGTGAAGCGATGAAGATATTGGCGCGAGAGACATCCTCTTGCAGTGCGGCGTAGTTGGTAGGATCGCGAAGTTCTTCCAGGAGATAGCCACTAATTTCGATCGCGACTTTGGGGTTGTGGTCGTTAATGGCATTCACAGCCGCAGAGATGGCACTCTGATACTGTGGCTCTAGGACGACATAGACCACCTTTAATAACTGTCTGCCCTGGATGTCATCGGGGGCGATATGTCTAATGGTGGACTTGACGTTGGTGAACATGCGGTATCGCTCCTAGGAGATAATGTGGGATGAATTTGGGGAAAATGGCTTGAAAAGTATGATATTCGAGAGGTCGAGCAGACATGAAAGCGATTTGTAGCGTCAGTCAATCGATGTGCCCACTCACTTCTCACTTTCAGTAGTTCTAACAGAAAATCCACCAAGGGTGGGACTTTCGAGATTTATTTGAAACAATTTGCAACTAAAAACTTAACATTTGTTTGCGATCGAGGATAATTTCTTTAGCTTTTCCTCAACTTATCGGTACAATTCTTGATATTTGGGATCGATCGACTGCGATTAGCTTGTCCAGATGTGGCACAAACGACTGAAGTCAAGTGCTAAATGAATGCTAGTAATTTAGAATGGTCAGTAGCCAGATTTCCAAATCTTCAGAAAAATTATTTGTGCCTACTCAACTGTTAGCAATTGTCAAAGATGGTAAAATTCAAACCCTAGACTCGATCGATCTACCAGAAGGTACCGAGTTGATAGTAACGATTATGCGTGTAGCCACAACTTTAACTGATCGTGACTTAGCATCTTCAGAGTGGTCAAATTTGAGTCTACATGGTTTAAATAGAGCTTATACAGATGATGAACCAGAATATGAAATATCTCAATTAAAAGAGTTAAATTCTAGTTATGAGAGAATGTAGTATTATTCTGACGGCGATCGTCCAAGCAGATGGAAAGCGAAAAATCGTCCAGCTTTAGTACTGCGGGAGATGCCTAAGTATGGAGACTTATTAATTTGTGGAATTAGTACTCAGCTCCGGCAATATCGACCCAACTTTGATGAAATAATCAAAGTTGAAGACTCGGACTTTGTCGCTAGTGGACTAGTTCGAGAATCTTTGATTAGATTGTCCTTTCTCGCAGTAATTCAGCAGGTAGAAGTAATAGGTTCGATCGGTTCGATTAGCAACGATCGTCATGGTAGATTGTTATCTAATCTATCGGGGTATTTAATTGGGTCGATCGAGAAGCAATAATCTAAATTTCTATTACTCTACCTAAATTCCTGGAGTTGTCTCGATCGCATCGCAGCAAAAAAAGTCAACAAAATAGCTACCGCCCTTCACAATATTTTCAAGACCCCAAGCCACCTATAGATAGCTTTCAGCGCGTGATGATGTCTATATCAAGATGAATAAGGTATCAAATAGGTACTACGTGCTACAGTACTTAATTTGACCAAGTGTAGCTTTTTTTTGCAAAGTTGTATTATCCGATTGTTTTAATTAAAACCCTACGATTATCCTTTGTAATTAGGTAAGCATTATTTTATGAATATCGTCCAAAAATCTCGCGCTGTTCAGCTCTCGATCGGTCTAATTGCTGCTTTTGGTGTGTTAGTTCCGATCTCTGCATCTGCGGCTACAATTGTCGGGATAAATTAGATCTCCTATAACGCGCATTGTTCAAAATTTTGATTTAGATATCATTTGACAGAATAATGGTGCTTTACGCGCCAAAATAACACACTCTCCGTAGATATTTTTTGAGCTAGTCCTCACCAAAATGTTCTCATAAGAACATTTTGATTTTTTCAATAGGTACAGCAGTCGCCATATCGGTTAGGGCGCAAACCCGACTTTTTCAAAAAGTCGGGTTTGTAATAGCACTAGTTTTATCGATCGATCCAATCACATCTAAAAATTCTATTGGATCGATCAAAATTGTAGCGCGGAGAATATCTACAAATAGATTAGAGAATTTAAGTTTACTCGATCGTCAACAAAATCGCAAAAATGCAATATCATTGGGAATGAGTAAAACTAGTGACACGATAAAAATTATTCGGAGATAGATCTTGATTCTGAATCAGCAGAAATGATTAAAGAATCATCTATCAATGCCCGAGTTTCGCTAATTATTTATGATGTTCACAAACAAGCTGGACTCACATATAGCAATCCTATTTGATTTGCTCATTTTATAGTACTTCCGCTCTAAGCTCGATTTGTTAACATATAACCGTTTGAGCGATCTCAATCATAGTAGTTTCATACTAAAATCTTAGTTTTTCATTTAGGGTTGCTATAGAAACAATTAGCAGATTTAATTGGTACTACTCAATCAGTCATTGCTTGTTTGGAAGATGCTGACTATGAAGGACATTCTTTGTCTGTGCTAGCGAGAATTGTCACAGCTTTAGATCGAAAATTAAAAATACAAATGTTGCCTAAATAAGTCGATCGCAAACTGAATTCAATTTTTGTAGGGATCAATTCGAGCGATCTCCACAATTCTACCGTTCTTGTCTGATGACTACCGATTTGCCCCTGCGAGTGAAAGAGCATTTATACTGAGCATAAACCCACACCAAAATAAAAAGCTATGGCGGCTGAATTTAAGCACATTATGTTGATGGTCAAAAGTATCCCCACATCGCTGAAATTCTACAGCGAAGGCTTGGGGCTGCCAGTGAAGATGTCTACGCCGGGCTGGGCGGAGTTAGATGCCAATGGTACGACGATCGCGCTACATGCTGCCGAATCAAACGCTGAGACTGGTTCCTCGCCGATTTTGAGCTTTCACGTCGATGATATTCAAAGTGCGATTTCAACTCTCGAACAACTAGGTGCCAGCCTCGAAGGTCGCGTGCGCGAACCTTCTTTTGGTAAAGTCGCGGCGATTCGTACTCCTGATGGTCATTTGGTCAGTTTGTTACAACCTGCGGCGAAAGCTGCCGTCTAGCGAGTACTGGTGCGATCGCCGCTCAATCTGTAAATATGATGATTGAGAGCATCGCACCAATTATGAGATTTTATGAGCGACACCATTTTTAGTAAAATCATCCGTAGGGAGATTCCCGCTGACATTGTATATGAGGACGATCTGGCTCTCGCCTTCCGGGATGCCCATCCTCAGGCACCAGTGCATATTCTCATTATCCCCAAACAAGTTATTGTCTCGATCGATGCAGCTACCGATGCAGATGCCGCTCTACTCGGTCATCTATTGTTAACAGTGAAGAGAGTAGCCACTCAGGAAGGATTAGAAAAGGGCTATCGCGTGGTCATCAATACAGGCGAAGATGGCGGTCAGACTGTGTTTCACCTCCATTTGCACTTACTGGGCAAGCGATCGATGACTTGGCCGCCAGGATAGATGAGTGAATGTAAAGTTTCTCATTTAGCGGTTGTCAGATCGAGCGGAATACCGCCCCGTACAAGGGTGAGTCCTCGATCCCCAGCCAGAATACCTCAAAACCTAGCTAGTTTCGATCGCTCCCAAATATTAAGAGATTGTTAAACCCCTTTACAAATAGAAATAAACCCTCTAATATTGAGTGCATAGGGGTTAAGCAATTAACACCGCACCTAGAAAATTCATAGCAATCATAAACAAATGACTACTACCTTACAACGTCGCGAAAGCGCAAATGTATGGGAAAGATTTTGTAGCTGGATCGCATCCACTGAAAACCGGATTTATATCGGTTGGTTCGGTGTACTTATGGTTCCTACACTTCTTTCTGCAACAATCTGTTTCATCATCGCTTTCATCGCTGCTCCCCCAGTGGACATCGACGGCATCCGTGAGCCAGTTGCAGGTTCGTTAATGTTCGGCAACAACATCATCTCTGGTGCTGTTATCCCTTCATCCAATGCAATCGGTCTTCACTTCTACCCAATCTGGGAAGCTGCTTCCTTAGACGAGTGGTTGTACAACGGCGGTCCTTACCAACTAGTAGTATTCCACTTCCTCATCGGCATCTTCTGCTACATGGGTCGTGAGTGGGAACTTTCCTACCGTTTAGGTATGCGTCCTTGGATCTGTGTTGCTTACTCCGCTCCAGTAGCAGCAGCAACTGCAGTATTCTTGATCTACCCCATCGGCCAAGGTTCATTCTCTGACGGTATGCCCTTGGGTATCTCCGGAACGTTC
>NZ_JANNDR010000225.1:0-2623 GCF_031378165.1 Chamaesiphon sp. OTE_75_metabat_556 | reverse complement strand
CAACGTTGACTCCCAGCACATATAATTCTGCCAAACTATGGAGCAAAATTTCCCAGTCTTCTCGACCAGAACACAACGATGGCAACCAAACTCCTCCACTTTCTGACAAACACTGTTTTCCCATCCCTAATAAAGTTGGTTTGGGGCCAATTTCGAGGAAAATTTGATAACCTGCTTGGTTCAAAGTCTCCATACTTTGGGCAAATTTCACGGGTTGACTGACATGACTTACCCAATAGTTTGCTGTAGCAATGCTATTATCTGCTCTGTTTCCTGTGAGATTTGATATTAGTGGAACTAGTGGTTGATTGTAGGTGATTCGATTGGCAATTGCGGCAAATTCTGCCAACATCGGTGCCATTAAGGGTGAATGGAAAGCATGGGATACCTGTAATCGATTGGTCTCGATCCCTTGTAACTCCAAGTTGTCGATAATTGCACTAATAGCTTCTGCTTCACCAGAAATTACAACATTTTTCGCTCCATTTATTGCTGCTATGGCTACAGATCCTATAAATGGAGCAATCAATCGATCTACTACTGCTGCTGATGCCATCACAGCCACCATCTCACCTTCAGCAGACAGATTTTGCATTAAGCGTCCTCGATGGGCAATTAGTTTTAATCCATCTTCTAAGCTAAATACTCCAGCAACTGTTGCGGCAACATATTCGCCAACACTATGTCCCATCACGACATCTGGTTTAATTCCCCAGGATTGCCATAACTGAAATAGAGCGTATTCGATCGCAAATAGTGCAGGTTGAGTATATGCAGTTTGGTTAATAATCGAGCTATCTAATAATCGAATATCGTCAGGATAAAGAATATCTAATAGAGATTTTTCTAAATATGGTTGAAGGATGCAATCGCACTGTTCGATCGTTTGACGAAAAACGGGTTGTGTCTCGTAGAGTTGTCTTCCCATGTTGACATACTGCGAACCTTGTCCAGTAAATAAGAAAACAATTTTAGGGGGCTTGTTATTACTGTAGAGTTTTCCAGCGTATACGCCAGGAGCTTCTTCTTCCGTACTATCCGTACTAATTTTTGCTAATTTATCGATTAATTCTTGTTTGTCAGCGGCTAAAATAGCTAGACGGCGATCGAAGTGAGATCTCCCTGTATTGGCACTGAAACAGACCGAAGCTATATCTAATTCTTCATGATTTTCTAAATAGTTGTGGTAATTAAGGACTAAATTCTTCAGAGCTTTGTCTGTTTTAGCTGATAGGGTTAACAGATGAATGGGACGGCATAAAATTTTACCCTGCGATTCAAGTAGATTTTGACATTCAATATATGTACCTTTTCCTAGTAATTGAACTGGTGCTTCCTCTAAAATCAGATGAGCATTCGTCCCCCCAAACCCAAAGGCACTAACTCCAGCCAATCGAGGGTATTCTCCTGACGACCACGATTGAAGTTTCGTCGGAATTTCAATCGGTGTACCCTCAATTCTTATATAGGAATTTAACCGATCTAAGTGCAAATGCGGCGGAATTTCACCATGTTCTAATGACAATACTGTCTTAATTAAACCCGCAATTCCCGCCGCAGCTTCTAAATGTCCAATATTAGTTTTAACCGAACCAATCCAACAAATTCGATCTATTTCTCGCTCTTCCATCAGTACAGCTTTGAGCGCATTTACTTCAATCGGATCTCCCAACGCAGTTCCCGTTCCATGTGTTTCCACATAACTAATCTGATTTGCTGTTATGCCAGCTTTCTCTAAAGCTAACCGAATAACTTCTTGTTGAGAATTACCATTTGGTGCGGTTAATCCATTCGTTTGACCATCTTGATTGACCGCAGAACCTCTAATAATTGCCTGAATATTATCTCCATCAGCGATCGCATCAGCAAGCCGTTTAAGGACAACTACTCCGCAACCTTCCGATCTCACATAACCATCTGCTGCCGCATCAAAAGTTTTACAGCGACCGTCTGCTGCCATCATTTGAGCCGCAGTAAAAGTCAATGTTAATTGAGGACTCAACATCAAATTTACACCACCAGCCAGAGCCAAATTAGACTCCCCACTTATCAAACTTTGACAAGCTTGATGAACCGCAACTAATGATGACGAGCAAGCTGTATCCATCGCCAAACTTGGGCCATGCCAATCTAAGTAATAAGACAACCGATTAGCTGCAATACTTAAAGCATTACCAGTAGCATAATACGTTTCGGTATTCGTAAGATTGCCGTTTAACCTGGCATAATCTCCATTACTAATCCCAATAAAAATGCTACTTCGACTTCCGACTAGTTCTGATGCAGCTAAACCTGCATTTTCTAATGCCTCCCAACTTACTTCTAACAATAGTCGTTGCTGGGGATCCATATTGCTAGCTTCCCGTGGGGAAATACTAAAAAATTGCGGATCGAATCGATCGACTCCTTCCAAGAATCCACCCCACCCATCCTCTGATTCCCAGCGAGAAACTGGCACTCTACCGATCGCATTGCCACCAGATTTCAATAAAGACCAAAAAGCTTGGGGATTGGCCGCTTGGGGAAACCGACATCCCGTCCCAATAATCGCGATCGATCCAGAGCGATCCTCCCGATCTAAACTAGAAGTTGAAGCTGATAATATGGGCGTTGTTGACCCTAA
>NZ_JANNDR010000206.1:0-3652 GCF_031378165.1 Chamaesiphon sp. OTE_75_metabat_556 | reverse complement strand
AAAAGCACCGAGCCGATCGATCCAGATTTCCAAACTGCTGATGACATTTGGGTAGTTCTCCTCAAGGTTAAATTTACGATCTTTAAATTGACAGGGGTGAAATTCATGTAGGTAGTTGTCGGTGGGGCGAGATCGGGATCGATATTTCAGATCCTAAAGATCGACGATCACACGCACTATTTACAATCTAAGTTCAGTTCGATCGTCCGAACTAATTAAATACAGATCAGCACGATCCAGACTAACCGATTTAATTGGCTGTCAAGTTGAACTTAATTATAAGATGCAACCATCTATCTGCAAATCAGATTTATTTACTTTCACCTAGAAATTAGGTGTGAATTTCTGAATAAATAGTGACAATCGATACAAATAGTACGGGAATTTGAGATGGCCGCTCGAAGAGAGTGGTGCTTTCTCAGGCGGCGATCCCAGAGATCGCACTCTAGTTGCTCGTAGCTCTAAGGTACCCTTGGTGATATCAGAATGAACATTGACGGCAGAAATTCTACTGAATCACGATCGAGATGAGTGGTGCTGGAGCGCGAAGATCGTTGGTGGCGATCCCCCTAAAAAATCAGCCAGCAAGAGATTTACGCTTGACTGACTGAGATGATGTAATTTGGCTTCGCGATCGAGAAATTAAATAACTTAGGCTGGTGATTAGAATGTAAACGTAGTTCGGACGGCACCAATCACCGCACTGCTGCGATTGGTTTCATCAGTTGCCGTCAAGTAGATTAAGGCTGGCGTAATCGAAATATTGTCGCTGAATTTGTATTTATAGAAGCCTTGAAGTTGGAACGGCGTGCTGCCAGCACCACCAACATAAGGTTCGGCACCAATTGTCAAACCAGCGAGACTTCCATTCCCATCAACATTTGGGAAAGCAATTGCCGCACCATAACTCCAAATATTCTGAGTGCCACCCGCACGATTAGCATTAGATGTCATCACAAATCCGCTGAAGTTTAATTTTTCACTGGGTTTGAAGGCAATCGCCGCACCATAAGAATTGGCACGAGTAATACCGCCCTGATTATCATTAGCCAAATTAGTACCAATCGTCACCCCGGCACCACCAAATAGAGCACCACCCTCGTGAGAGCTGTTGATGTACGTCAAACCAGCCTCGACTTGAGGACTAAGTTGGAAGTTGAGTTGAGCCAGCAGCGAGTTGTTGGTACCAAATACACCATTATTCACAGTAGGGTTGTTGGCACCAAAGGCAAAGTAACCAACTGACAAAGATTTGATTCCGCTAGGTGCGATCGGCATCGTCACCCCAGCACCAGTACCGCCACCGATTTTATAGATCGGGCTATCTTCACCAAAGGCACTGACACCCTGAGTCGCACCAGTAAAATCGTCAACTACCGAATATGTGGGAGCATAGTCTGCTTGCAGCCCGTTAAATGCTGCCACGTAAGCATTTCCAGTCCCCAATGGGAACTGATACGCCAACCAGTCCACCCCGACAGAATTGGTCCCGCCAGTCTCGATGACTTGAGCACCCGTAGTACTAGGAAATCTGAGTGTGCTACCGAGGGAAGATTGGTTGCCGGTTGCTAACCGCGTCCAGAGCTTGTCTTGGCCGGTGAAGCTAGTTTCAAACAACAGTCGGACGCGATCGCCAAAGATGATATTACTATTACTACCGCCCCCACTGACAAGACCAGTGACATTAAAAACGGCTTCACCTTTGAGTTTGGTGGTAGTCGAGAATTGGCTGGCTTGGAGTTGAGCGACTTTTTTGTCGGTAGCGACCAACCGACCATCAAGTTCGGTAAGTTGAGCGCGATACTCTTGAGTCAATCTCGTTAGGACTTCGAGATCTGCCTTGGTGACAGCAGGTTGTCCACTAGCCGGTACGACGCTAGGCGGTGTCGCATCACCAGGCTGTTGAGCCAGCATTGGTTCCACCTTACTCAGACAAGTATTCAAACCCCGCGCAAACTCCAGTTGCGAGACTGGCTTGTTGTTCAGGTTCGCATTGCAACCATATTTAGTGGCGATATTTTGGAGCGCGGTATATTGCCAGTCACCAGGCTTGACGATATCGGTAGCCACATCATCCGGTCGATCGACTTCCGATGCGTTAGCTGGATCTGCTTCGCCAGCAGCGATCTGCACTGGCTGCTCACCACTGGCTTGGTTGCGGATTAAGTCCTTGCCGTTACCAGTAGCGGGTGACCTAGCATCAGTATTGTTGGGTGCGGCCATTGCGCCAGTGGAGAGCAATAACATCACACCCAAAAGCACAGAGCTGAAAGATCCAGATTTCCAAACTGCTGATGACATGTAGGTGATTCTCCTCAAGATGATAAATTTACGAGCTTTAAGTTGACAGTGATGACCTGCGTGGGGATGGCTGTCGGTAGGCGCGCGATCTTCACGCCGTGCCCGACGATCGCGCGCGAATTTACAGTCAAAATAGCTTAATCGTCCGACCAAATTAAATACTGATAAACACGATACCGTTGACCGTTATATTTCCGCGAACAGATTAATTGCGCGATCGCCGACCGATCGATCCAAATCATGTAAATTCTCGCGATCGATCTGGGCACTCTAGATTCATAGACAATTAGGTGTGGATTGAGGTAGTCAAAGATGAATCAGCAACTACAACAGCAGCGCGGATTAGATCTCGATTTTTGCATGACCACCAGCAAGTTTGCCCCGCGCGGGACGATTGCCACGTCAGATCGTCGTAGCTTAGAAATTCTCGAAGACAACGGACTGCAATTTGCGCAGGCAATTAAGGCCAAATTTGATGGCTCGCGCCCAGTCCTGGAAGATGTAATTTTTGCGACCCTAGAGCGATCGGACCTAAAATTGGGTCAAAGCTGGCTGAAGATCGAGCACTGTCTCAATCCTGAAGCCCGCAATAAGCCCTATTACGCCACCAAAATCACCAATCGATCGACCCAAAGAATTCGGATCGATCGGTTTGGCTCCTATCTTAAAATTGGCAAAACCCTAGTCCTGCATTCGATCACCGGCGGTTTTTTCAGCAGCCAACAATTTCAAGAATGGTATGGCCTAGGCGATAGTCAGTGGCTCGAACCAGGTCAAACAGTCATCGATCCCAACAATCACAGCAAACTAGGCATCTACTGGGGCTACTCCTTCACCACCGCTAACGGTGCCGAGTTTGTCGCCGCAGCAGCTTGGAAAGGGAAACCTTGGTGGCAATTGTGGTAAAGAGATAGCGGGAAGTTGGGAGTTGGGAGTTGGAAGTTGGAAGTTGGGAGCGGATAGTGAATAGTGAATAGTGAATAGTGAATAGTGAATAGTGAATAGTGAATAGTTGGGAGTATAAAAAGTTAAGACTCAGCTAACAACTAGTCCGACAGCCCCAAAGATCGATTATGCGATCGCCACCATTATCCCATTTACCTTTCTACGGGCAGGGTCGTTTCATACAAGAAAATAAAAATGCATAAACCCTGGTGCTTAGTCTTTAACCGCCCTCTGCGCAGGCAGACGCTACGCGAACGAATGAATTCGGGGCTAATAGCCAAAGTTCACTGAAGTGAACTGAAAGATTTTTCTTCTGGTGTATGAAACCACCCTGCCCTTGATAAGGGGAGGGCTGGGGCGATGCACTGAGCGACAGCCGAAGTGTGGGGTAAAGGACTAGGAATCA
>NZ_JANNDR010000187.1:0-13266 GCF_031378165.1 Chamaesiphon sp. OTE_75_metabat_556 | reverse complement strand
GGATGCACTACCGATCGTCGAGCGGACGGGATTGCCATTTAGCTCCCAAAATCAAGGGGTAATGCACGCGTGCGGTCATGATGTACATACTACCGTAGGCTTGGGCACGGCGATGATCCTGGCAGAATTGGGGATGGCCTTACCAGGGCGGATGCGGTTTATCTTTCAACCCGCCGAAGAAATCGCCCAGGGTGCTGGCTGGATGGTCGCGGACGGGGTGATGAAGGAGGTGGATAGTATATTCTCCCTCCATGTGTTTCCGTCGATTCCGGCTGGCTCGATCGGGATTAGGTATGGAGCGTTGACAGCCGCCGCCGACGACTTGGAAATCGTGATTATGGGCGAATCTGGGCATGGTGCCAGACCTCACGAAGCGATCGATGCGATCTGGATTGCGTCCCAGGTAATTACGGGGCTGCAACAGGCCATTAGCCGCACTCAGAACCCATTACGCCCGATCGTGTTGACGATCGGCACGATTAGCGGTGGCCGCGCGCCGAATATTATTGCCGATCGGGTGGAATTATCTGGTACGGTGAGATCGCTCCATCCTGAGACTCATGCGACGCTCCCGGCGTGGATCGAGCAGATTGTCACGGATATTTGTCGGACTTATGGTGCCAAATGCCAGGTTAATTACCAGCGCGGTGTACCTTCCGTGCAGAATGATATTGCCTTGACGCAGATCCTCGAATCATCTGCTAGAGCCGCCTGGGGCAACGATCGAGTCCAAATCTTACCAGAACCCTCGCTCGGGGCTGAGGACTTCTCTGTGTACTTACAACATGCCCCTGGGACGATGTTTCGATTGGGTGTCGGTACCCAAGATGCCAAGAATCATCCGCTCCATCATCCCCAATTTATGGTAGATGAATCGGCAATTATTACTGGGGTCGTGACGATGGCCTATACTGCCTATCAGTATTGGCAACAGCCGCGATAAGTTGCTATCGAAATAAACGGGAGATCTCGATCGATAGATCGGGAAAAGCTAGTGGTGAAATATTACCGCCGTTGAGACTAATTTCGGTGCGATACTCATTGGCGGTGAAGTTTCTAAATACCTTTAACTCGGAGGTTTGCAAGTTCATCACCCAATATTCGGTGATACCCGCCTGGGCATAAAGCTCTCGTTTGACACCTAAATCGTTGACGAGAGTTGTATTCGCAATCTCAACAAGCCAAAATATATCATCTGGAGCCGGATGACGACTTTGATATCGAGTATCGGGAGTTTTTAAAACAGCGATGTCTGGTTCCGGTTCCGAGTCATTGGGTAAACTAATTGGATGCGCCTCACTAATTTCGGCTCGCTCTCCCAAGATCGTGCGGAGATATTTTGCCGTACTCCTACAGCAAAAGGCATGGGCGATCCCTTCTGGCACCATCTGAATAATTGCTCCATTAATCAACTCTACCGATCGATCGTCTAACAATCCGGTTTCAATCATCTTGTGATAGTCATCGACACTCCACTTAGCAGCGATAAGAGTCATTAGTTTTCTTCCAAATCACCATACCAATTGTAACCATATGGGTCTGACGCTGGCACAAATCGATCGATTATTACTGGAGTGGCAGCAAAAGGGTGATGCGGCCAATCAAAATTTATTAGATTTATATGATTTGTCTGCCTATCAACGGTTGAGTGGCGTGGGCAATCCACCGACTAATGTTACTGGCATTACCCAGCAACAAGCAAGCACAGCCTTGACCGCGATCGAGCGGTTATTTGAATACTTAGAATTGTTCAATCAGCAACTCGACCGAGCGCGGCAGTTCCGCCGAGAGTTACCATCTTTATTTATTAACGATAGTCAATTACAAGCGATCGAGCATTTATTAGTGGGATCTTCGATCGAATTACCCCAGATCCAAATTCCACTGGCTCAACGAGATTTACTCGGTGCTAGTCAGCAGGACAGAACGATTGCGCTGGATGAATTAATGGCGCGAATGACGATCGCCTTTGCAATTGCTAGGGATACATTTGTGGCGGTAGAAACGGCCTGGACGGAGTTAGAATCCAAGTTAATCGGTACGCATCGATCGCTCGTCGAACTGCAACAATTAGCCAATACATTACAATTGGCTGCGCCCCCATTATTAGTGACGGCTCAAGCTGATTTTGCCAATCTGCAACTAGAGATCGATCGCGATCCTTTAGCTGTGAATTTAGCATTTGGACGCGATCTAACGCCGTTAATTAATGATGTCCGGCAAGAATTAGAAACACTTGCCCACCAACGCCAGCAGTTGCAGGCTGATTTTGCGACAGCTCCCCAATTACTCGCGCAATTGACCCAATTGAATCGCGACTCGATCGCCGCTGAGGCCGAAAGTCAGGCAAAAATTAGGCACAATTTACCAAGGAGCGCGCCATTACCCGCTGAGGAGCTAGCCGAATTAGAACGGTGGCTGGCGCGGTTAATTGCCAAATTTGAGTCGGGGCTAATTCCCCCCGTGCGGGTGGGTTTGACCAATTGGCTAGCTAAAGTGCGGGCTTATACGCAGGCGGCAGAATTGGCACTTGTCGCGAATCGATCGCCGTTAGATACCCGCCAGGAGTTACGGGGACGATTGGATGCCCTCTCAGCCAAGGCTCTGGCCAAAGGCAAGGTCGAAGAT
This sequence comes from Chamaesiphon sp. OTE_75_metabat_556, assembly GCF_031378165.1. Taxonomy (NCBI): domain Bacteria; kingdom Bacillati; phylum Cyanobacteriota; class Cyanophyceae; order Gomontiellales; family Chamaesiphonaceae; genus Chamaesiphon; species Chamaesiphon sp. OTE_75_metabat_556. Next base: position 10,638 of record NZ_JANNDR010000187.1, on the reverse strand, counting down.
CCGGTGTTGACGGATTTGAGTGCTCAGGCGCGGGCAGCACTCTACGCTAGCCCTACAGACCTCACCCTGGCGATCGAGTTGGTGCGCAAGTATGATCGACGCTTGCAGCAAATATTGACGTGTTAATTTTCTTGGCGATTGAGAATTTGGGAATTGGCGATCGTGCTATAGCTAGTTAGATATGAATTGCTGTCTCCGGCTCGGTGCTCTTGATCGAGAATCTGGTGGCGATCGAAAATTACCATTAGGTAATTCGAGTGCGGGCAAATTGTAAATCTTATTTAATTTTTAGATTTTATTTTAATTATGACTACATTTGAATCGGTTAACCCACCGAAGTCTAAGCTTTGGTTGGCAGCGATCAAACCGCCAATGTATACAGTGGCAATTATCCCGATTACGGTCGGTTCGGCAGTTGCTTATGCTCAGAATCGATCTGAGTTGTCGCGACTAGGTACGAGTTTCGATCTCCATGTTTTTTTGACGTTTCTATTGTCAGCGATCGCGATTATTGCCTGGTTGAATATTAGTAACGATGTGTATGATAGCGATACGGGCATCGATATTAATAAAGCTGAGTCAGTAGTGAATTTGACTGGCAATCGCAACTTGATGTTGTGGTTGGGCAACTTATTTTTAGGTTCGGGTCTGGTGGGGATTGCCACGATCTCTTGGTGGCAGCAAGATCTGACGGTAGTTGCGCTAGTGATGTTGAGTTGTTTTTTGGGATATACCTACCAAGGGCCACCCTTCCGGTTGGGATATCAAGGTTTGGGCGAAATCATTTGTACGATTTGTTTTGGACCATTGGCGATGAGTGCGGCTTATTATAGTCAAACTCACAGTTGGTCGATCGCCAATTTAATAGCTTCGCTGATTATTGGTATTTCTACCAGTTTAATTCTATTTTGCTCGCATTTTCATCAAGTCAAGGACGATCTAGCAGCGGGTAAGTTATCCCCGATCGTCAGAATGGGTACGAGAATGGGTGCGGAGGTGTTGACCTGGAGTACGGCGAGTATTTATCTATTGACAGCAATTGGTGTCATCAGCAAGCTCTTTCCTGTCGCGACACTATTAATATTTTTGAGTTTACCATTAGCGATTAAATTAACTAAATTCGTTTGCGAATACCACTCGATCCCCGAACTCATTCGGACTTGTAAATATCTAGCCGTTCGACTGCATTTTGTCAGTGGACTGTTGTTGGCTTTGGGATTTTATGTATCTCTCTAACTTGCTAATTTAGATACGACGATCGATTTGGATAGATATACTAATAGGTAATGACGATCGATATGTATAGTAACCTCAAATTGCAGCAACCAGATTGGTCGAGTGAAATCGATCGAGTCAAGCAAAGATTCGATCGCGAATTCAAGCAAGAAGCCTTCGATCTGCCTGCGGAAGTCGAAGCAATGCCGATCTTTAGAGAATGGATCGGCCACAATCTGGCCGCGAAGATTACCTCGCCATTCTGGGAATTAGCCGGATTTCAAAAGAATCATCGCTGCTTGGATATCGGCTGCGGGGTGAGCTTTTTGATCTACAATTGGCGCGAGTGGGAAACATATTTCTACGGGCAAGAAGTCAGCACGGTAGCGCGCGCCGCGCTCAATTCACGCGGTTCGCAACTAAATTCCAAATTATTTAAAGGCGTCCAAGCTGGAGCCGCCCATCAATTACAGTATGAGAACGATACATTCGATCGGGCGATCGCGACGGGATTTAGTTGTTATTATCCGCCTGAATACTGGAAATTAGTGTTGCAAGAAGTCAAACGCGTCTTGAAACCAAATGGGGTATTTATCTTCGATGCGATCGATCCAGATACCGAACTTGCCGAAAATTGGGCAATTTTAGAAACATATCTAGGTGCTGAGGTATTTTTATCCCCATTGACCGAATTTACCGAGCTAGTCAAAGAAGTTGGCGGTCGTGTGACATCGACCAAATCTGGCGAGTTATTTCAGATGTATCGCGTCAGTTTTGAGGCTTAAATTAACTGCTAAAATTGGACTTTGACATACAACCATTTGGCAATCAGTTGGGGACAATTTTTGATAAACCATCGCCAAGCGAAGATTTTGGCGACTGGCTTCGATCTTTTGCCGATAAATTTGGCGATCGCATTGAAAGGGCGAAAGCGGACTTTTTTATTAATTAAATTGACATGACCGATATCATATAAGCAATCAATGATTAATTTTATCGTTGCTTCTTCTCTGGCCATCAACCCGGTGAGCAAAATTAGGATCTCACGAACGCGATCTGCTTCGAGCTGACTCCGGGCGGATGTCGTCGCTAAGTTGGTAACTGGTTGACTGGGGACGGAAATAATTTTATTCACGATGAGATTTAGATATTCGAGTTAGGGATAGGCATATCGATCGCCAAGAATCGCTGTTGAGACGGATAATGGGAATAGATGGTCTCGGCAGTGTATAAACTATAAAGGGTATAGAGCATAGCACGACCTTTGACTAGATCGGGATCTCCAAAAATTTTGGCGCTTTAGTAAGGTAGAGGCAATTGATGGGAAAAATAGAGATTAGTTAGGGCTATCTCGATCGCTCTAGCAATAACTACCGGCAAGAGATCCAACATGGCAGCAAAAACATCTGTACAGAAGTTACTTACTTATTTTAGTCGCAGTCTAAAAGTAATCGGCGATCGATCGATGGCCGCACTATTACTGATCTTATTTTCACCGATCCTCCTGACCGTGGCAATCATTCTCTTGGTGCGGATGGGTAACCCGATTGTGTTCACCCAAGCCCGCCCTGGCAAAGATAGCCGAATTTTTACCGTATACAAGTTTCGCACGATGACTAGCGATTGCGATGCTGAGGGCAAATTGCTCTCTGATGAGCAACGGTTGATTCCATTGGGGCAATTCTTGCGCAAAGCTAGTTTAGACGAGCTGCCGCAACTTGTAAATGTACTATTGGGCGATATGAGTTTTGTCGGCCCTCGTCCCCTATTGGTGAGATATCTAGAACGCTACAGTCCCGAACAAGCGCGTCGTCACGACGTGCTCCCAGGTATTACCGGCTGGGCGCAAGTAAATGGCCGCAATGCCCTCACCTGGGATGAAAAATTTAGGCTCGATCTCTGGTACGTGGACAATTGGAGTTTATGGTTAGATGTGAAGATTTTGTTCTTGACGGTCAAGAAAGTTTTCAGACAAGAAGGCATCAGTCAGAATACCGATGTCGTCGGGATGCCCGAATTTATGGGTAACAACGATAAATCATAGTCAAAATGCCATGACAATCGATCAATTGTGCTGGCTGTTCGATCGTTCACCCGACTTATTCCAAGCGTTTAAACTCCTGCGATAGCGCATCTTCTTCGGTGGTATAGATAATATCTCGATCGGTAATCCGATACTGTTTGGCAAATTGCTGGGCGTAGTCTAATTTTGCTTGGACTTCACCATTTTGCTGCAATAAATTGGCTTGTTGATGGCGAAAATGATTGCGCTGGCGGACTTGACGATCCTGCGCTTTGACCCAAAAATAGCGACAGGAGGGAATAATAACTAATCCTGCCCCATACAGAGCTAAGATGACGAGCGCGCCAACAATCCAACTGCTCACTAATCCTTTGAGCAATAAGGCGAGCACCCCAATCCCAACGAGATTAGCCGCAAATAACGCGATCGACCAATTAGTCTGTTCCGGCGTAGCTTTGGTAAATTTCCACTTGCGTTCGCGTAAAGATTTTGGCACCCGACTCGATCGATCTGGGGCATCTTTTAATGTCGTTTGCAGATCGGGAAAATGATAAACTAATTGCCCCGTCGGACTCACTTCGGGAATCCCATTAAACTTCGTTAATACTGGCAACATATAGTTCTCATATTCGCGATCGTAGCCTTGGCCAAGATCGTCTAAATAAGGGGCAATTTGTTCGGCAATAGCAACTCCCCGCTGACGGTGAATCAGATTGCCAATATAACTCCAACGCCGCTGTTCGAGGTCGGTATTGGGATTGCCGTCGCCAAATAATACTGAAAATACTGCTTCTAAAAAATTCAGCGGTTTGCGCTGGGTTTTGGCGCGAATCGGTTCGAGTTGAGAAGTGGCCGTTGATGTGGGCAAATTAGCGGAATTACTGCTAGTCCCACCCCAATCAAAAATCCCCAAAACACAATTATCATCACCACAGTCACCACCACCTTCACTGCTGAAGATGGCTGATAACGCGATCGCTAAGATCGTCAGATAGACGACACTAATTGAGGTAATTAAAAATATCCCAAATGAGATCTTAACTAGATAGAAACCTACAGCAGAGAATCGATCTAGCCAAGCCTTCAGTTGTAATTTGACAGATTTGCGGAGTAAAATCCGCCTAAAATCTGGAGATAATACATAAATCACTTCTCCCGTATCGGTGACTTGGAGGTGCCCTCCAGTTTGATTTGCCAAAGCCAGCAGCCCCGAACGCGCTGCTTCGATGCGTATCCCCGTCTGGGTTGCCACATCCCCACAAGTCACTCTATATCCGAGCTGTTCTACCGCCGTCATCAATTGAGGATTGGCATTCATACTATGGTTCCTAAATATATCCACTCGTTGGCATCGCCGCACCGCAAGGTAATCGCGATGGTGGTATCGATCCAATCCTGGGATGTTCGAGATGATTGAATTTACGCTCCCTGCTAAAATTCTAGCTATAATTCCGGCTAGTTGACACTTTCACTTTCTACTCACAACATCAACGCCATTAACCATTACTGGCCGCGTTGCGCCAATAGTGCCGTACCATAGGCAGCTTCCTGATGCTGGGAAATCGAGATCGGGACGGGCAAATACCGCTGTCGAATCTTTGTCCAGGTGGGATTGTTCGCGCCGCCGCCAGCCGTCTGAATTGAGGTTAGTGGTGTTGCACCCAATTCGGCTAAGAGTTGATAACCATGCGCTTCGATTTTGGCAATACCTGTGAGTAAACCATGTAAAAAATCCCTGTCGCGATCGGGTCGCGGCGTGAGTCGCGGTGGTAAATTAGGATCGTTAATCGGAAAGCGATCGCCTGGAGTGAGTAAGGGATAATAGTCGAGTTCGCTGGGCAGATCGGGATCGATTTCTTGACTCAGGCTGACTAATTCGGCATCGCTGAAAAAATGGCGCAGTACCGCACCGCCAGTATTGGAAGCCCCACCTACCAACCACAAATCGCCCCAGCGATGGCTGTAAATTCCATACCGCACATCCTCAACGCGCGTCTGACTCAGGAGCTTGATTACTAGTGTCGAACCCAACGATGTCACCGCCGAGCCAGGAGTGCTAGCCGTGCTGGCGATAAAAGCAGCGATACTATCTGTCGTACCTGCACATATGACACAATCAGCCGCCAAACCCAACTCTAGGGCAACTTGCGGTAACACCTTCCCAATGTGCGTGCCAGGTGCCAAAACTTGGGGTAATAACGGGCGATAAGGGTGGCAATCGAGCCAATTGGGATAACCCAAGGATTCGACGTCATAGCCTAGTTTCAGGGCATTGTGATAGTCACTAAAGCCCAGTTTGCCATGGAGCTGAGCTACCAACCAATCAGCTTGATGGAGAAAATACCGCGATCGATCGAGGATCTCTGGTTGCGCCGCCAACCAGCACAACTTCGCGAGACTAGACGTAGCACTCAGCACTAGATGTCCTGCTGGGACGAATGCTTTCAACCGTTCCAATTCCGTTTTACCGCGATCGTCGTTGTATAAAATGGGCGCACCGACAATCTGGCCACTAGCATCGCAGCATAACACCGTGGAGGAAGTCCCATCGATCGCGATCCGATCTACCCGTGACTTAATTTCCGGCGGGACTTCCCGAATCAATGCAAATAAAGTCTCCCGCCAAGTCCCCACCGACAGCGCGCTAGTGCCCCACCACAGCACATTACGATCGGTATCGATCGCTACTAATCTTGCCCCTGATGTGCCAAAATCTATACCCAGCGAGACTGTCATATTTTTATTTTGTAGCCAAAGTTACATGTTTGGCTGGTCTAACAATGATACAAAATGTCAAGTTGGTGCAGCTCAAAATAGTATTGAAACACACATTCAGGAGTTACTGAAATTGAAAAAGATCGTAGCAATTATTCGCCCTTTCAAACTAGATGAAGTCAAAATCGCCCTCGTCAATGCTGGCATTGTCGGGATGACGGTATCCGAAGTGAGGGGATTTGGCAGACAAAAGGGTCAAACCGAACGCTATCGCGGCTCAGAGTACACCGTAGAATTTCTCCAAAAGCTCAAAGTCGAAGTCGTGATCGAGGATACCCAAGTTGACATGGTCGTCGATAAGATTATCGCTGCCGCACGGACTGGTGAGATTGGTGATGGCAAAATTTTTGTCAGCCCAGTCGAACAAGTCATTCGGATTCGGACGGGTGAGAAAAATATCGAAGCTGTCTAAAGTTTCGGCGATTTCCAGTCTCGATCTAGAGCTATAGCGTCAATCTTCAGACCGTTCTATTTGCAGTCCAGCCGAGTCTTAAACCTCGGCTTTTTAGTTCTAAAAATTGACAGTAGTAAATTTTTCATCAATAAAATCTGACTGACTAGCTTCAAACTATTTCAATTTATTGATCGGTTATTTCAGAATATGGTGACGATCGAAATAACTACTATTCACTATCCACTATCCACTCTTGTAATTATGTACGACTTAGATGTGTCCTGGGATGAATATCACCACTCGATCGAGCAATTAGCTGAAAATATTTTTCAATCACAGTGGGAATTCGATCGGATTGTTTGTTTGGCTAGAGGCGGCATGAGAGTCGGAGATATTTTGTCGAGGATCTTTAATAAACCTTTAGCAATTTTGGCGACCAGTTCCTATGGTGGCGAAGATCGACAAACACGCAGCAAACTAGCGATCGCTAGTCAAATTACCATGACTGACAATCGGATGGGCAAACGCGTGCTCTTAGTTGATGACTTAGTAGATTCTGGCGTTACACTCCAACAAACTACGATCTGGTTGCGCGATCTCTATCCAGAAATTGAGGATCTAAAAACAGCAGTAATCTGGTACAAAGCCTGTTCTCAATATATCCCAGAATATTACGTTACTCATCTCCCCCATAATCCGTGGATTCACCAACCCTTCGAGAAATACGATCGCTATAAACTATCGACCGCCGCACGTAATTGCCCGTGATTTTGCGTGAGGATTGTTTCGGCTTGAGATCGATCGACTTGTGTCCAATGCATCAATAACGCAACTTTCACCGAGCGACCGCTAGCTGCGAGTAACTCACTAGCCGCACTCCGATCTAATTGCGTCAAATCTTGAATCATCTGCAACGCTCGATCGAGTAACTTGGTATTAGTGACCGCTACATCTACCATCCTGTTGCCATAGACTTTGCCCAATTTGACCATCGACCCAGTCGAGAGAATATTCAAAGCCATCTTCGTCACTGTGCCTGATTTGAGCCGCGTCGAACCCGATAAAATCTCTGGGCCGACTGGCAAGCGAATCTCGATATCGGCACTGCTGGCGACTTGATTGGCGGGCACGCAGGCAATAAATACCGTCTTGGCACCGCGTTGTTTAGCAGACTCGATCGCGCCATGTACGTAGGGTGTCGTCCCACCAGCAGTAATGCCGACGACCACATCATGTTTGCCAATATCGTTATCAGCCATCGCCTGTGCGCCATCGCTGGCAATATCTTCCAAGCCTTCCGAACTCTTCACCAACGCCCCAGCACCACCCGCCAGAATCCCTTGCACTAGCTCTGGCGGCGTACAAAAAGTGGGGGGACACTCCGCCGCATCCAGTACACCTAACCTGCCACTAGTACCCGCACCGATATAAAATAAGCGTCCGCCTTGACGCAGCGAGTCGGCAATGGTATCGATCGCGGCAGCTAATTCCGCTCTTGCACCCGCGATCGCGTTGAGAGTATTTACGTCTTCTTGGTTGAATAAATCTACTAATTCCAGCGTACTGAGTCGATCTAGATTGGCACTATTGACATTTACCTGTTCGGTTAATAGATGTCCGCGTGTATTCAGGTTTTCTGTCGTCATCGTTTCAATTAATTAGGATGGGCTGGCGGTCTGAACTAGTTGCTAGTTGTGACCTTATCGACCAAATTCAACCTTTCCAGATTTTCTCTAGAATATCCGAGGGTGGAATATCGGCGATCTTGCCAGTCCGCGATTTGACGGCGATCGCGCGACCGTTGTCAGGTAATAATTTCGCTGGATCGGAGGGGCCAAATAAAGCGATCGTATACGTACCGACGGCTACAGCCAGATGCATCGGGCCACTATTGGTACATAACATCAGATTGGCACCGGCAATTGTGGCGGCGAGTTTGCCGATATCTGGGGGACTAATTACTTTTAGAGCTGGGCAAAGTGCCAGTAGTGCTTCGATAAAATCGCCATCATCGGGGCCTTGAATGACCGCGACGGGGATATTAGGTTGCCGAGTTTGCAAGTCTTTGACGATCTGCTGCCACTGTTTGACCGGATAAATACGATCGATCCCCAGAGTGCGATCCGGCTTAGTTTCGCCCCCATGAATCAGGACATAACCACTATCTTTGATGCCCAGTCGTTGCAGTTCGGCCTCTGCCCAGTCGAGATCGGCTGTGGGAACATTGATGCTCACAGCCGGACAAGGGTCGGTTATATCCAAACCCCCGACCAGATCGTGAAACATCTGCGCGGCATATTGGTTGAGATTGAGCGAGACAGGATTGGAGAGAAATAATTTACTCGCACCAACATCAAAACCAATGCGGACGGGGATGCCTGTCAACCAGAGCAGCAATCCGACCCCAAACCGTCGCCCCAAGGACATCGCCACATCGTACTCGCTATCGCGGATGATACCCAAAAGATTGCCCCAGTCAGCGGGGCCATTAACATCTTTGAAATCAAAGGGAATAACTTTGTGGACAGATTTGGAAACACGGTATGCGGAAGTCGATCGAGGTTCGACAACTACGTCAATTTCTGCGTCTGGGTAACGTCCTTTGAGATTATCGATCGTGGGGAAGAACAGGATTTGGTCGCCAATTCCACCAGGGACAAGAGCCAGGATACGCATTTGTACTCAAGTTACTGCTGTATTTACGATCGATTTTAGCAGGAATAGGTTGTGGTTGTGAGGTATTTGAAATCGTTCTTCATCTCACCAGCAGAGAAGATTTCATCATCTTCGATCGTTCACGATCGAAAGATCGGGACAAATATCGATCGGATCGCCCAACCTAATATTGACTCTACTTACTCCTAAAAATGTAGAATTAACTTTTCAGTAGCAAGATCGTCGATCGAAATTGCCGATCGATCGCTGAGTGGGTGGGCTGCTGGCAAGGCCACAATTAGGGATTCTGTCAAAATTGGTAATATGTCTAAGCAATTATCTGGTGTTGCTAGATCGGACATCGCTTCAAAGCCAATATTCAAGCGACACTCGCGCAACTCCTGAATTCGATCCTCAGCGGTCAGTTCGCGCAGTTCTAATTCTACGTCTGGAAAGCGATCGCAGAATGTTCGCAAAATATCCGGCAGCAACATATTGGAAATCGAACTGGCAATACCAATCGATAAAGATCCAATCTCGCCCCGATGTGCGCGTTGCGCTCTGGTAATAGCTCGATCGAGCATTGTGACCGCTAAACTTGTATCTTCGAGGAAAACCCGACCTTATTGTTGTAAGCAATCAAGATAGGAGTCTGCATCTACATGACTAATCGAGACAATCGCTGGCAATTTTGGATCGATCGTGGTGGTACTTTTACAGATATCGTCGCCCAGCATCCCGATGGCGAAATCCTGATTCACAAATTGCTATCTGAAAATCCCGATCAATACGCAGATGCCGCAATTCAAGGGATTCGCGAGATCTTGGGCTTGAATACTGAAGCACCAATGCCAGTCGAGACGATCGCATGTATCAAAATGGGCACTACCGTCGCTACTAATGCGCTCTTGGAACGTGCTGGCGATCGAACATTACTGATGATTACCAAGGGCTTCGGCGATGCATTACGGATTGGCTACCAACATCGCCCCCAGATTTTTGCACGAGAAATCCTTCTCCCAGCCATGCTTTACGATCGAGTAGTAGAAGTCACCGAACGCCATACCGCACAAGGCGAAGAATTAATCCCAGTCCAGATTGATGACGCATTAACGCAATCTCTCCAAACTGCTTATGAAGACGGGATTCGATCGTGTGCGATCGTCTTTTTACATGGTTATCGTTACCACACTCATGAACTGCAAGTAGCCGAACTCGCGCGAGAAATTGGCTTCACCCAAATTTCCCTCTCCCACCAAGACAGTCCCCTCATCAAACTCGTCAGTCGCGGTGACACCACCGTCGTCGATGCCTACCTCTCCCCCATTCTCCGCCGATACGTCGATTCATTCTCCCATCAACTAACACCCAGTCCACCCGTCTCCCAGTCTCCCAGTCCCCTCGTCCCCCAGTCCCCCGCTCTACTCTTCATGCAATCCAACGGCGGATTGACAAGTGCCCAAAATTTCCAGGGCAAAGACAGCATTTTGTCAGGCCCTGCGGGGGGCATCGTCGGGGCGGTGAAAACTAGTACGATGGCTGGATTTACCAAAATCATCGGCTTTGATATGGGCGG
>NZ_JANNDR010000220.1:0-1878 GCF_031378165.1 Chamaesiphon sp. OTE_75_metabat_556 | reverse complement strand
GGTCCGACTAACCCGACTAGCTCACCTGGTTGAATACGAAAGCTCACGTCCTGAAGTCCGATGACTCCGGGGTAACTAACTGCTAGTTGCTGAACTTGAAGCATATAATGAGAATCGTTATCAGTTCTATTATGCCCCAAGAATGTCGATTCTCGTTGTGACATGTGCTAGTTTCTTGCTATTCAACTCTCGCCAGATGGTAGAACCCGGGGCTACCGTTAAAGTTCATTGAGCTTAGATGGAATCTGGATCTATTCCTAATTCAGATAACCGCTTGCGCAGGGCAGCATTTTTTAGTTCAACCGTCGCCCGAGCAGCTTTTTCCAGACGGGCTTGTTGTTCAGCCTCAATCCGAGCAGTCTTTTCAATTTCAGCTCGTTCGATCGGGCTGGGATACCTGACATCATTTTGGTCATACCAAAAGAGCCATTCGCGTTCCTTGGTGCCATACAATTGGCGTTCAGCTCCTATGGCTAGACCAATTTCTAGCATCCAGTAAGGCTTGTGACCATCACTTTGCAAGACATACTTGCCTTGGATTAGTTTATAGAGTTGAAATTTGGCTTTTTTCTTGAGCAAAGGGGCATAGACCAAGTAGTACAACACCCCGATCGACTCAAAAATATCCTTCTTTTTGGTGCGTTCTTTGCCCGGAGTTTTGGAGACTATCTCCAAGGTAAACAGAGGTATGACCTTTTCCTGCCAAAGGACATAGCTGGAGCGGAGATTTTCACCAGATGCTTCCTGAACACCTAGACAAAGTAAGCCATCGGGAGCAATAGCAGGCTTTTCTGGGTCGTAGTAAAAGCCTAGGTCAATTCCAAAAAGCCAGTCTTGGCGGTCTTTCCAGAGGTCAAAGAGGATGGCTTTGAGTAAGCCGGGGATTAATTCTTGTAACTCGCTATCCACAGGCTTGTCGTCTGAGCAGGGTAAATCTTCGGCGGTGGGGAGTCCATCGGGAAAGTGGAAATCCTCGATCATGGGATTTCGTTTTTTATGAATGACTTCGACTACCCCAGAGGGCTGAGAAGTTGTAGCCAGTGGTGAAGATGTCATAATAATGAACCGCGAACTCTCTCGTCCTATTGTACTCGATCTATAAACCGTATTTGTATGCCTTGATGATTCTCTCTGAGGAAGAAATCTGGACGTTAAACTTCAGTTTTAGATTGATGAATTTACTTTATTTTTAAGATATCTTGAACCAATTTCAAGCAGAATTGCTCATTATCTATGCTGCCAGCTATATTGTAGAGCCTAGCCGCAGTTTGAAGATCAGCAACTGCCTCTTTATAAAGTTTTTGTTTCTGATAAATCATACCTCTTCCCCTATAAGCAGTAGCAGTACTAGAGTCATACAATGAAGATTTACTATATTCAGAACTTGGGAATCGCTCAATGAAATCGCCATAATAAACTATTGACTCATTGTATTTACCCATTTTTGCATAGGTTTCTGCTTTCCTAAAAAAAGCAGGGTGATATGATGGATTTAGTCTAATTATAGATTCTACATCTTGAAGTACTTTTAGATATTCTCCTATTTCAAAAAGAGCGTTACTACGAGACCAGTATTCATTAAGTATAATATTTTCACTTCCTATTTGGGCGAAGTACACGTTATAATCCCTAATGGCCTCAGCATAAAGCCTTTTTTGCATATAAATATTTGCTCTTTTCGGAAAAGATCTTGAACTATTATTTATACTTATTGCCTTTGTAAAACTAGTCAAAGCTTTATAGCGATCCTAAATCAGAAATCGATTTGTGGTACAATAATATTTATTGATTAAACATAAAGGTGTAGGTAATGTATAACTTCTTGCTAGATCAAAAAGTAAAAAGTGAGGAGATCTCCAGTTTAGAATCATTCATCAA
>NZ_JANNDR010000112.1:0-10797 GCF_031378165.1 Chamaesiphon sp. OTE_75_metabat_556 | reverse complement strand
TCTCTGCTTGGGTTAGATTCATTAGCAAGGCGTGAGTATGCAGGTGCGGATCGAGTTCGCGACTCTCAATATGAGCGAACTGGGCAACCACTAGGTTTCCAGTTTTGACTTCTGCTACTTTCTTATCTTTGGTAATGCGGGTTTGCGCGTAGCGTTCTTCGATTAGTGCCAGAGTTTTCTCGACGGCAAGCCAATGGGCATTCTCTAATCGGGTATCCCCACCGACTAAAGCAGTTAGGCTCACAGATTTCGGGGCAGAAAAAGTAAAATCCGTTCCCGCACGGCGTTTGTCAGGGTCGCCTTTAGTACCGAGATATTTAGTCCCATCTGGCGATCGACCGTAGCAAATATGCTCGAATGATTCTCGTTGGTGAAGCCTGCGCCCAGCGCAATCGATTTCACCTTTTAAACCGAGCGCAGACGCACCTTTACCAAACCAACGAGTTTGCCCTCGCTCGTAATCGTCAGTGAAATACTGCACCGCCGTACTAGCTTTACAATTTTTTGCGGTTAGCATCCGTTTCTCTGTAACATTATTAGTTTTTGTTTTTACTACTTTCAACTCGATCTTGAAGCTATTTTGAGCATTAATTTCCTCATTCCTGTTATTATCGCTCAATTTACAGCTATTATAGTAAATGCGTACTGTGCGTAGACAAAGTAAGGCAAAGATTTCATTACGATCGGTTTTAGCCCCTTAGAAAGCAGCTAATAGTACCCTATTAGTCCTCTATAAAACTGGCATCTAATCTCGTGCTAAACCCCTAACAAACCCCTAATAAATCCCTAGCAAACCCTTGATAGCTTTCTATTAGACCCCTAAAAAAGTAGTAGATTGAATCTAGTCAAATGCCGCAATGGAAATGGACGATTTATGAGAGCAACGAATTGGATAAGTTGCTGTATGAATATTTAAAAAGCTGTAAGCGGATGAAGGATAACATCATCCAAGCTCTCGAAGCATTCTACTTCCCTTACGCGCTCAAACACATGGGAGCTTCACCGCTAGAAGTTCGCAAGGCTTACCAACGATCGATCGATACTCTACAGTCTCGAATTAGAATCATGTCTCTTGATGCAGATCTGCCAATTGACGAGAACACCATACATTCTGTAGATAAAGATCGTTCTAAGTTACACTATCGCCTACCACGGACTACATCCAATAACGCCCATGCCCATGTCGATCGGATCGACGTTCATGATGATGATTTCGCGATCGCTCCGAAAAAATTAGACATGGATATCGACAACCTCAACCAACAATTAGACGACACTGGAGAAAAATAGCCCGATGGAATACATATACGCGGTGATAGATTACGGTAGTAGCTCGCTCAAGTTTGCTTATAGCCAAGAACTCAACGAAAATCCTCAATACTTCATGATGGAACCTGAAGTCATTGAGATCCCTGCTACTGCGCTCGATGAATGTAGGAAAAAATTTAATACCGATCCAGTCGGACATGCTGTTGTCGGAATCGAAGGTCGTTACTATGCTGTCGGGGAATTAGCTCGAACTCGATTCCATTCGACGATGGATTATGACGCACCAAAAACTAATAATGCTATTTTGCGTACACTAGCAGCGGTAGCAGTGGCGGTACGACTGTGTAGAATTAAAGCTGGCAAAATTAGGTTATTCCTATGCTGTGTGCTGCCTCCTGGCGAACTGCTAGACCGCGACATTCTGGAGGACGATCTCAGACAGGCGTTGAAAAGCTTTGAAACTCCAATCGGCGAGCTGGGGATCTTTCTCAAGTACTTCAATTGCCATCCTGAAGGTGGCGGATTATTGTTGTTTTACCTACAGAATTGTGGCGATCTCAGTAATCGATCGGTAGGTGTCATCATGATGGGGCACAGGAATTCAAGCTGCTTTAAGGTCAAAAATGGCACCTATGGAATGTTTCGCTCTAGTAATTTAGGATTTATCAGGATGGTGAATAAAATTCGAGCGCGAACTTCGGGCTATAAAGATGATGACATTACTGTTGCAGTTGCAAGTTACTTACTCGGTAAAGAGCAGGATAAAGCACCACTAGTCAAACTCTTACTCAGAAACACAGAAACCGGACGGGAAAAGGAACTAGAGCGATTAATCGATGCGGTATCCTCAGCTAAGATGGAATTTTGGCATTCATTGAGCCAGTGGTTTGGGATCGAGCTGCCAAACATCGATGAAATTGTCTTTGGTGGAGGGGTCGGTCGAATATTTTTTGAGAAAATAGTTAATTACTTTAAATAGTTAATTACTTTGAACGGAAGTTACCTAAAGTCCCTGGAGAAGATTATCAGGCAATATATCTCAATGGGGGATTGATCTACCCCAAAAATACATCTATCCCTCCAGAGTTACAGGATAGATTTGCTGAAGTGCAATGCCTGTGGGAGAAAGATATCCTGGTAATTGCTAATGAATACTGGAGTGGCAAAGCGGTAAAAAAATAGACTCATCCAATTTGGATGAGCCTACTCAAAGCTAAGACAAATTAGCATGTAAATCTCTTCAGATTCATACTAATGTTCGGATAACAAAATTCGAGCTGACATTAGTTTTAGATAATAATCCCAGCCGCTACCATTTCTAGAACTTGGTCTACATATTGTTGCAAAACTTCCCAATTAATCCCGCAGTTAGCATCATGGTTGTCCATTGCCATTGTCAGTACCAATCGCGCTTGCTCTCGACTCAGATCTGAGTTAATCGAAAGCACATCGTCAACATGCCAGATCTTAGCAAAAGTATCATTACCACCCTCCAACATTTGGATATGTTCGATTACTGTTTCGATACTAATATCTCCCCAACATTCTCCGGCTTTGCCTTGTGTTACCTCTTGGATAACATAGCTATTATCTGCACTCGATTCAATTTGAACGAGTTTGAGATTTTTCAACTGAATCAATTTATTTCTTCCGTCAGAGCGGATGACAGAATAGTTAAGTTGATCGAGATATTCGTTGATAGTAATTTGGTAAGCTTCAAGTTTCATAGTTTTAGAAGAATTGGATGAGTTTTACGGTAATTCACAGCAATACTTAGATACTCAGCAGCCAAGATAGATCGCTCATACTAGACGAGCTAATTTTTCCTTGACTGATTCTAAAGGCTGAATTTGATTGTCTAGGTATTGACGATCGCCATAAAGATGAAACAATTCATCATCAATAGATTGAACTATTTCTACAATCTCTTTCTTGTCTGAATCATTCAGATCCTGACAAAGCAGCGGCAGATCATCTAAGCTGATTTTCTTGCCCTCAATAATACATGCATGAGATTGGATGAGCCTGACAATTTTCTCAACTTTTTTATTGTTCGATTCGTACATATTTATGTTGGTTTCCTAGAGATTGGATAAGGTGAGCGCATCCGATCGGATGTTCCAACTAATGAGTGGTAAAGAGACGCAAAAAAGCACCAATCCTGAGAATTGATGCTTCAGATGTTCGATCGAGTTGAATAGTACTCTAACTAATTCTGAGCGGTTGCTACCTCTCGCCATGCTGACTGAGGCAAGTAGAGAACGCTCGAACCCAGCCGCTCGACTTCAGTTGCCCGATCGTAGCTGTCGATATCTTCAGCAGTCCGAGTAACCGCATTCAACATGCCAAATCGAGACAAGTCACCAGAGCGAATCAAATGGTCGAGAACCGAACTCGATTCGTCACTGTTTAAGCCAATTGCTTTGGCGGTAAGCTCGACAGCCTTTGCCGAATGACCAGTGATGAGGTCATTCTTAGAGGCTTGCAGATCGGCAACAGCATTGCGGAAGGTGGTGATGCTAATTGCATTCCGCACTAGATCGCGAATCTTCAACTTGAAGGCGTTATCGATCGCTTGTACGGTATCAGAAGCATACAAATCGGTGCTTTCATTCGCACGACCCGCATGGTTCTTCCGCTGCTTGGCATCTTTGAGCGTCAAGCCATTGGTGCAAACTAGGCGGTAAATAAAGGGTTCGACCGAGATCGAGCCATTGCCTAGTTCGCCATTGGACAGCACGAATCCCGCTTGAACTGGGTCGCCGACGGAGATAGCAGCTTCAATGTTGGTGTTAATAACCTTCAAATACATCTTTTCCTCAGTGACGTTGCAGCTTGCGATCCGAATGCCATCACCCATTTCAGATAGCTCAGGCATTACCATCGCTAGGATCTCGTGATTGTCTACGATCCGATAGCGGTTGCTGAGGAACGCGCGCATTTGACCGCGTAAAGTACGAATCAGCGAGGTTTCGCCTTGCTTTTTAGCCAACCAATGATTGATGTTGGTTGACAACAGAGCGGGGGCCTCCGAGCGCATCCGATCGTAATAGGGCTTTGGAACCTGGATGCGGCTAGCCATTTGTGCGTGAGCGAAGTCTGTCGCTGGCATTTCTTCGCTGCCGTTATTGGTTTCGAGGTGAAAGTTGCCGTTGCCGAGCATACTCAAGCTAGAAGTTGGAGCGTGAAAGTCCCGCTTGGACTCTTGCTGTGCGGTGAGTTCTTCGGCGAGTTGGATGAGAGTAAGACCTGTTTTCACGATATTGTCCTCAAGAATAGTTATGGATACAAGAAAGCCGCCAAACCTAGATAGATTTAGCGGCACCATAGGTGAACTTCCAAATAACTGCGGCTCTGCCGCGTCCTGATGTAATCGATAATTTTTGCTTTTCTAAGCAGCTTTAGAAGTCACTGACACTCGAATGTCCATCCCAGCACGATCTAACATTTGTACGAGTTTATCGATACTAAACCTGTCGATGTCACCATTCATCAAATTACTGATTCGTGGCTGTGTTTCTTGAAAGAATGCTGCTGCTTCTGCCTGCGTCCAGTTTTCAGATTTGACAAATCTTTGGAGATTTATCATCAAATCCGCTCTGATTTTCAAGTTAATAGCTTCTTCATCTTCAAATCCTAAGTCTTTAAAGACGTTATCGCTGCCTTTGGTAATATTACTCATTTTAAATATTTTCCTCATTAATAATTTCGCGCTCTTGAAGCATCTGAAGATATCGCTTGCGACCGAGTTCAATATCTCCTTTTGCGGTCTTCTGAGTTTTCTTTTGAAAGGCATGAAGAATGTAAATAGCTTCTTCAAACTTGGCTACATAGAAGATCCGATAAGCATCTTCGGTTCTAATTCTAATTTCTTGGACTCCTTTTCCCACAACTGACATCGGTTTGAAGTCGGTGGGTTCTTCTCCTTGTTGAATCTTGCGTAGCTCAAATCCAGCCTTCCGCTTAGCATCTTCGGGGAAAGAACGAATGTCGTCTCGTGACGTACCAAGCCAATTAATGAGTTTGTCTTCCATCTTGATATTATACCTCATTTGGCATATTGGCTAGAAAAATAGCTACGATCGTCAGCTTCATCACTGCAAGTTTCGTTAGCAATTAGGGATACAACTAATTTATTCATAATCATTTGTTGACTTGAACGTGGTCGATGTAGGCATCCTTGCTAAACGGCGGATTCATTACCACGCGGTCGTAAATCGGTCGCGGCGTAGCCTCCAAGAAATCCCAACCGAGCGGTGGGAATCCCAGCAGCGTCAGTGCTTGACGGAGATCTGAATCGATCTCGAAAGAATCGACGACTAAAACTCCTAATTCGCGCACGGCAAGGCAAAGATCCCCTGCACCCGCACTCGGATCTAAAACCCGCTGCATGGGTTTTACGTTGGCGATTTCCAACATCCGATCGATTAACGCCTTCGGGGTGGGGAAGAAGTCGGGGACTTTCTGGTAGATCGCTTTACGTCGCAGTTCCATCGCTTGCTCGATAGATCGATCTATCTCAGGTGCCCGATTGCCAGAACATAAACTTTCTAGCAGTTCCACAGCGGCGATCGCTTCGTCCTTTGATTTGATGCCAAATTCCTTCAACCGCTCGACGATCGAGTAGTTGTAGGTATAGGAATCTTGCAGATATTTAGAATCCTCTTCGTACCAGCTTTGAATGGTGGCGAAGTCTTCTAGCTGCTTGCGGTTGACGATTTTCGCAAACCGATCTGGGCAGGTACCGTTGCGATGCGAATCAGCGAGTCCTTCAAGCCACCGCTGAACGATCGCTAGCTTTCGACCCTCATCGCGCATTCCGGCAGCAATACGAGTTCGACGAGCGGTTATATTTTGTTGCCCGATCGCTGGATTGAGCTTGTTGTCGATCGTCTTCTGCATTGCCGCTGCCAGATTTTCTAGCTTCTGAGCCAGTTTGAGGTTGGGTAGCGGCTTTGGCTGGGGGAAAGGATGCCACACCACTGGAGTCGGTTCGATTTGTGACGACGGTGCGACGATCTCGAATATGTTTAACTGCGCTGGGTTATCGATCGTTCTGGGCATAATTGGATAAATAATTGTGGATAGATAAGATCGAATAGCCCCAGTTATCAACTGATAACTGGGGCTATTTGCGTCGATGGCGAAGGAGTATCAAGCAGCAACAAGTTCGGTAGCGGCTTTCTTCTTGCTGCGGGTTGTCGAACTTTTGCGCTTTTTGGTTGCAGCAGCGGCGCCCTCTATGCCGGAGGAAACCCCCCGCCTAGAGTGCGACAAGACAGGGGCGACAACATCAACGGGAGCAGCATCTTCGCTCGGAACTGCGGGAGCGACAACATCGACGGGCGCGGTGGCAGGCAAGGCGACGACAGCAAGAACGCTCTCGATGCACAAGCCAACCGAGCTGATTTCGCCTTGGCGGAGCCAGAACTTGCCAGTAACGACAAGGTTGGCTTCGGGCACGAATATCTGCTGATTGACTTCGGTTGCATCCGCAGCGAACGGTACGCGCACATCGCCATCGATCGCAGTACCAGCGATTTTGCCATCTGCAAGCGCAGCGGTCAGGACGATGAGATTGGCAGTAGCAGTGTTCATGAGAAATCCTCCAATGGGTGAGTGGGTGGGCAAACGTGGAAAGAAAGCATAGCCCCAAGGGTTTGAGGCTGTTACGGTCTAGGGAAACAGTTGCAAATCCGAGACAGCAACTACAGGCTTGAAGCGATCGGTGTCGGGCAATGGCTCAAAGGTCAACTCGCCAGTGACAGCGATCGTGTTGTTCTTTTGAACTTTCTGGGCAGATCGAACCCAAGCTTCACCAATAAATTGGATGGCATATCAATCTTTACCATCGCTGTTAGTGACTCCTAAAGCAGCTTCGACAACTGGTAAACTATCAACGTTATTAGGTAAAGATTGAGGAGCGCGACCGATGCAACCGGAAATATTAACTAGCATGAGCAAAATCCTCCAAATGATGAGTGGGCGAAAATGAAGCTAAATGCTTCAGCAGGATTCGGCTTTGCCGACGTTCGATGTCGCTACGCATACGCAGCTTCTATCGATCGAACGTTGGCAAGTTGTCGAAAAATGCTGGGCCGATCGGGTGGACGGGGATTAGTGGCATAATCGATCGCCATAATCTTCGAGATGACATCCAAAATCGATGGAACGAACGCCTTGTAAAACGGGCATCAAATAGCTCTATCGATTGAATGCACGGAGGAGAGCGTAGCAATCGATAGTTAACTGTTGATGGCGATAGACTGATAGGTTGGTAACTTCAAGAGTCGAGCATTCGTACAACCAGTCTTGGCTCACCCAGGCTTTAAGAGAGCCATGCTCTTGCCAAGTCTTGACAAGGTTGATGTAGGTATCGATCTGTAAATGCCCACCGTGTGAGCGGAATTGAGTGAAAGTTCCAGAATCCAAAATCCAATTTTGGATTGGAAAAGGATTGCATCGAAAGAGCAGTCTGGGGGCAGAGATCGAGCAGTGGTGAAAATGCTTGGTACCACTTTCACCACTATTAAGTTGATGCCAACCAATGTAGAAATCAAGCATGACTAACAAAGATTTAAGAGAGTTGATACGAAAAAGCCGCCAAACCTAGTTAGATTTGGCGGCAATGGTTTGTTATATAAATTAGACAGTTAAGTCACCATTGGTTAGAATTTTTTCAATTCAGCCTTCAGATTTATCATCTCAGCCTTAACAACACTTAGCGTTTCCAACAGATTTTGATGAATGAATCTCTTGGATATACCATTTGGAGTATGGACGAGAATTTCACCATTTTCACTAACACAGAAGTAAACAGGAAGATCTTCAAAACTGGGATTGACAGAATATACAGAGACACGAAAATACACCACATCTCTTAACGAGTACAAATTGTATCTTGTGTATTTATGACGTTCTAATTTTCCGTCTAACAAGATGTCAGTCATTACTCGTCTTACTTCATGAATTTCTCGAAGCGTAATAATTGCCATAATTTCAGTAAATAGTGAATAGAGACCATAAAAAGCCACTGAATTAGAAATTCAGTGGCAAGAGAGAAAATGGTAAATCGACATCGAATGCGATGCTTCGATCGCTAGAGGATAATATCGATCGATAACATCGACAATTGACAGGACAGGTGGATTCATAGGTCTATTTTTAATTGTTTGGCAGTACAATCGATACCAAATTCCTCATTAAGCCAGCGATGACCATTTGTTAAAGACCGAATAACCTGACTCCAAGCCTCTCGATCTCTTTCGTCGATTCCATGCAGGTCGTAATATCGATTGAGTAGTTTGCCAGCTTTGATAATCGATGAATTAGCGTCGAATGCGATACCGTCCAACTTAGCTCGCACGCTATGTTTGGTTGCTGCATTACTGCGTTTCCAAAAGATAGAATTAGCAATTTTCCAGCGAGCTTCTAGTAACCTATAGGCGATCGTTAATTCCAAACCTGCCAAAATTAGTAGCTGCTCTTGTTGATAGTCTGGAAATCTTTCTAGGCTTTGCAAACTCGATCCGACTCCGGCTGTAGCGGGATACATAAACAAACTCCAAGAATAAAAAATGCCTCCAAACTCGCTGTGAGTTTGGAGGCTGGATGATGCGTTGATTCGATCGCTAGAACGGAATATCGCCGTCATTGTCATCGAGATCTTCGTCGCAAGGGAGTTCGGCTACGGGTTCGAGCTGGGCGATGGGCTTTGCAGCGGCGATAACTGCATCGCTAACTGAGATTCCCAGTAATAGCAGCACTCGATCTGCCAGCTCGTCGTTGCGACCGAGAAAGAAGTCCGTCCAGTCAGCCATCGTGGGAATGGTGTGACTGACGATCTTACAAGCTGGAGCCTTTTGACCGTTGTTACCAGCCAGTTCGCGCGCTACTTCAAACTCAAACACGCACAGGGCATTGAATTCGAGGTTTTTGGGACGCGCGGAGATGCCATTAGCCTGGGCATGGCACATCGTTACTTGGAGGAGCAACTGCTGGTAACGAGTAGCGAAAGTTGCTTGTGTAGCACTTTTCGCTACATACTGCAATTGGATCTCATGCATCGGCTGATTGTGACTGTCGAGTAGCAACACTTCAAAGATCTGCACGTTAGTAACGCCAGCTCGACCTTTATAGTCGTAGTACTTTCCCAGTAACTCTAGCTCTGGGATGCCACTATCGCTTTTGACAGTCCGTGCCGCTAGCAATGCGGACTTAGGTACCACCAGCATTCGCGGTTGGCGCAATAACAGACCGCGCTCGACAGCACCGCTAGAGAAGGTATAACTATCGAGAGTTTCTGGTGTATTTATCCAACTAGCTTTATTCATCTGCTCCAAGGAAATAAAGAATCCGCATTCGCCTGGATTCTCGCCACGGAGACTTTGTATATAAGGCAGTTTGGCATAGGGATTGCAGTATTCGGGAGCTGCAAAACGATCGCGGACGGGTTGAGAGTTAGTCATGATAACAACTCCTAAAGATATTGGATCGGTCAGATATATTCGGCTTTGCCGAGGACACGTAAAAAAACAGTTCGCAGATCGAGGGAGCTGCGAACTATTGAGGAACGATGGGTTAAGCAAATAATTCGTAATAGACTTCGATAATTGCTTCACCAACTGAAAATTGGCGAGATTCAAACTCGCCAGAACGCAAACAAATGAAGTGGCGGTAGGCAGTAATTAGGCGTGCGAACATATTGATTTCTCCTGGAAGGCTAAAGATTGCTATGAGCCACAAAACGCTCATCTAAATTCGGCTTTGCCGATGACTTCCTCGTAATTTGGAACTGTCAAAGACTTAGAAGTATTTGGGAATGAGCGATCGATCGGCTACGATCTCATCAGGTCTTTGGTATAAATAGTCAGGATGAACCAGCATCACCTCCTTAATCGCCTTCTGCTCGACCCAGGCGCGTTGAATCATCTTGACTCTTTTCTTCCCGATGCCTGGGACTTCAATTAATCGATCGCTATCTTGTTCGATAATTTCTAAAGTATCCAACGCGAAATGCGCCACAATCCGTTTGGCAGTAACGGGGCCGACTCCCTTAATCAAACCACTGCCCAGATATTTCTCAATCCCTGTCAGCGTCGCAGGTTTGGTTTCACTGTATTTGATAACCTGAAACTGTTGCCCGTATTGAAGATGTTCTTTCCAATTCCCCTGGAGTTGGAGAGTTTGTCCGGCTTGGATATTCGCAAAATTACCGACAATCGTGGTTAACTCGCGAGCGCGGGGTGATTGGAGCCGAGCGACTGTGTAGCCACTTTCTTCAGAATGAAAGGTAATCCGCTCTACTACCCCAGTCAGAGAAACCTGGGGTACAACTGAAGAATCGCCTGATGTGTTTGTCTGATAAGTGGACACTATAGATCTCGATCGGAGAGGCATGGAAAATAGTTCTCGACCGCCGCTAGGCGGCGCGCTTGCGCGATCGTGACGCTTTATGACAGCAATCCCAATCGAGCGGCATATAAAAGAATTAGCAATATTGTAAACAATGAGCTTGTTAGTATAACC
>NZ_JANNDR010000085.1:0-2050 GCF_031378165.1 Chamaesiphon sp. OTE_75_metabat_556 | reverse complement strand
TAACCCTTCTTCAACACTAGCTAACCGTAACATCGCTTGTCTAATTTCGTTCATTTGCTCTTCGTGAAGCAATCGATGTGACTCATATTGCAACCTACTGGTTTCTTGCTGCTCCAACATGGCTTGAATAGTCCGAGCATTAGATGCTACTAATTGTTGTAATTCTTGGTCAGTCATCGTAAATCAGTAATTACGGCTATCTTTATATTTTAAAACATTTAACTCAAATCTGCGGGAACGCAACGACGCATAATCGAAAACATCGATCTATAGTTTTTGCAAGACAGGAATTGAGATAGTAATAATCTCGTCTAATCCTAATAAAATGACGGCTGATGAGATCGATCGAATCGCCAAAGCTAATCTGCCTGCCTTTACATCTCTGAATTTATTTAAAACTAACAGCGTTTCATTTTCTAGATAATTAACTAAGGCTGTTAAATAATTTTCCTCTTCAGCAAGATTCCATTCATCTTCAAGTAATTGTGCTGGCAAAATAATTTTTCCGCCAATTGCAGGTGATAATCCCCACAAGGCAAATGAGATCGCAGCAATGATTAAAATGTATGCACCTAATTTTAGTAAGTAACAAGATAGACAAAGATAAGTTAATCCCTTGGTAATAACTAAATTATATCCTGGTAAATCCTTGCCAAAATTAACTAGAATACCACTGAGTGTTAAAACTAATCCGAGCTTAGTATTTATTTTGTCAACACTTTCATTTACAACCTTTATAGAATTTAAAGTATAATCGTAAGTAAGCTTAATATTCGTCATTACTCAAGGTGCTTAAAATGACAGACAAATCAGTAAATCAAGGTCAAAGTCAAAGTCAAAGTCAGGGTCAAAATACATCCCAGTCAACAACACCGTCAACACCGCCACCACGCATTTTACCGAAGGTCGATCCCGCTAAGACTATCAACTACAGACAAGATGGTGCCGATCCCAAGAGTGTACAAAAATAGTTGTAAGGCAATTCTGGATTCTGAAACCAAACCCTTATTTGAGGGTTTGGTTTTTCTATCTAGCTTGACTAATCACTACCTCGCAATTTATCCAAGACACTACGATCTTCTAGTGTTGAAGTATCACCAGAAACCTCTTTCCCTGCGGCTAGATCGCGCAATAATCGCCGCATAATTTTACCCGATCGAGTCTTGGGTAGCGCATCAGTAAAGCGGATTTCACCAGGACGAGCGATCGCACCAATTTCAGTACCGACGTGTTTTTGCAACTCTTTTGCTAAACTTGGATCGCCAACAAAGTTATTATTTAGAGTTACAAACGCGACGATTTCTTCACCCTTAATCTCATCAGGTTTCCCGACAACAGCAGCTTCAGCAACGGAAGGGTGAGAGACGAGCGCGGATTCGACTTCCATCGTGCCTAGACGGTGCCCAGAGACGTTGAGCACGTCGTCGGTGCGTCCCATGATCCAGAAGTATCCATCGGCATCCTGACGCGCTCCATCCCCCGCAAAATACATGTATTTGCCATCTTGGGGGGCAATGTGTTCCCAGTAGGTTTTGCGGAAACGTTCGTCGTCGCCGTAGACTGTGCGCATCATTCCTGGCCAAGGATATTGAACGGTTAAGTAGCCACCATTATTGGCGGGAAGGGGATTACCATCGAGATCGACGATTTCAGCAACGATACCAGGGAAGGGGCGGGTGGCGGAGCCTGGTTTGGTGGGAATTGCGCCAGGGAGGGATGTAATCATGATTCCTCCAGTTTCAGTTTGCCACCAAGTATCGACGATCGGACATTTTTCTTTGCCGATGACGCGGTGGTACCACATCCAGGCTTCGGGGTTGATGGGTTCGCCGACTGTTCCCAGCAGGCGGAGGGTAGAGAGGTTGCGGGCGTTGGGGAGTTCTTCGCCCATTTTCATAAAGACACGAATGGCTGTGGGGGCGGTGTAGAAGATGGTGACACCATATTTTTCAATGATATCCCAAGTGCTGCCTGGTTTTGAGGGGCGGGTGACTCCTTCATACATGACCGTCGTCGCGCCTTTGGATAATGGCCCATAGACGATATAACT
>NZ_JANNDR010000080.1:0-4676 GCF_031378165.1 Chamaesiphon sp. OTE_75_metabat_556 | reverse complement strand
TGGCTGACTTTATCACGCGATCGAGCGGAGAGCATGTTAGAAGCTTGGCTGAAGCAGCGGGGCGAGACAGATCCAGCGAGTAAGGCGAAGGAATGGTTGGAGGATTTGGTGGAGCATCATCTATTACAGGTGGCGGCAGATCCCCAACAGATTGAATTTCATCACCAATTATTTCAGGAATATTATGCAGCACGGTACTTGCGATCGATGTTGCAAAATCAGCATCCCGATCTGGTGGATGACGATCGGTTGAAGCATTTTTATTTGAATTATCTCAAGTGGACGGAGCCGCTGGGATTGCTGTTGGGATTGTTGGAGGATGAAGATCAAGTAACAAGAATAGTTAAATCTGCTTTTGAAGTTGACTTAGTTTTAGGATCGCGATTGGCAGGACAAGTTCGGTTTAATTTTCAGAAACATCTTGTTGAAGATCTTAATAGAAAAAAATTACCAACTTGGCTCAAGATATATTTACTCGGCTGCACTGGCTCAACCGAAGCTAAAACACCACTACTTATTTTTCTTGAAAGTAATGATTTGGATATTGCAACCAAGGCTGTTTTAGCTCTGCAAGAATTGAACGATCTAGAAATAGTACCTGTGCTAAAAGCAAGACTAGAAAAACTGGAAAAATGGATCGTGTCAGATCCTTCTACTCCTCCTTACATAGAAGCTGGTTTCAAAACTTTATCCTCCGAAGCAGTGGAGCTAGAGGTTAAAATCACCGAGCTACTTGTACAGTTGTCACCAATAGATGCCAAACCAATAATTGATAATTATTTAGATAGTCCTGACATATTTTTCGATTATTTATCACCAAGTAACGAGATAAACGAAATTGTTGTCCAATATGCACGAAAAAGCCAAGAAAACATCGAAGAGAGATTGATTTCAATCTTAGGGAAAACCAACGGTATAAATTGCATTAATAAAATTAGCCAACTAACGAGTATTCTACACGCTTTGAAAAGCGAAAGAACATCGTCTATTCTGATTAAAAAGCTGCACGTTACAGATAACAATCAATTGAAATCGGGAATCATTGATTTAATTGGTAAATTCGATGATGATGATTCATTGAATATTTTATATAAATTGCTATGTGATTTAGATTTTAACATGCGGTCTCAAGCAGCCAAGATACTTATTAATAATCGAAGATTAAATGCTATTCCACTCTTGGAGCCAATACTCAAAAATCAGGATTTCCATATCAGATGGAACGCATCTACAGTTTTAGCTGAGTTGGGTACAGAAATTGCTACCGAGGTTCTTGTTGAAGGTCTAAATCATAAAGATCGTGAGATTCGATCGCAATCAGCTAAATCACTAGGAAGCTTATCTTCAGAAAAAGTAAAAGAGTTTCTAGTGAAGGCATTGGAAGATCCGATCTACTTTGTTCGTAGAAGTGCTGCTATTGCCCTTGCAAAATCTGGCTCTGAAGAAGCAATACCTGAGCTACTCAAAGCACTACGTGATTATTATCCAGACGATCCTAAACTTGCTGATTCAAAATTTGAGTTTGAGTTGTCTGATGATGACAAAACAGAACAAAGAAAAGGTTTTATCATAAATGGGTTTGATTCCAATGCGGCTAGAGATATTGGAGACTACAGTGCTGTTAGGCAATGGGTCTACGAACCAATATCAAACAGGAAATATATTATTCAAGAAGTTGTTGATGCTTTAAATAAATTCAACACAGATGAAGTCAGAAAGAAACTGAAGGAATCTTTACTGCGAGGTGATAATATTACAGCAATTACGCTAGCTCAATTCGGAGATATTGAGATGGCACCATATCTTATCGAAATGCTTGGTAGCGATCTGTATTCATTAGATTACTTAGATCGAGCGTCTGGATTATTAGCAAATCTCATAGATGGTGCTCAAGAAGATTCCAAGAGAGATTCATTGATTTCAACTATTATTTCTCATCTTAACTCACCAGGGATTGATAACAGCTACTACTTTAGGAATAGATTAGCAATAGTATTAATGAGAGTGGATAGTCCTTATGTCTCTAAATATATTGCTAAATTGGCGACACTTCTAGACACTAAATCAGGTGAACAAGCATTATTGATTATCGAGTCTGCTCAATACAACTGCAAATTTTACAACTATGATATTTTCCGTTCCCCACCACCTTTAATCCAACATTCACAGACAGGATTGACCGTTTACATCGAAGGCAATAAAACCGAGAATCATTTTCCCAACGCCACCGAAGTTAAAATCATTGAGAAAGTCGATCGATACTATCAAACCCCATCCAAAGATTCATCATCATAGAATTACACCCTCAATCCACAAACCACCATGAACACCCTCCCCATCAACCTTCCCGAAAACCTCACCACCTACCTCCAAACCCAAATCGAATCCGGTCACTACGCCACCCCTAGCGACTATATCCAAGCCCTCATCCAAGCCGACCGCGATCGCCAAACTCGCCTCGAAACCCTCGCCCTCGAAGGCATCCAATCCGGCTCCGCCACCCCCATCACCCCTGACGACTGGACGCAGATCCGCGCCACCGTTCGCCAAAACCTCAGTCAGGGCAACTAAACCATGCCCCAACTGAACAAACGCCCGATCGTCATCCAAGATCTCATCGAAATTGCCACCTACATCAGCTACGATAATTTAGACGCAGGAGATCGATTTATCTATGCTGCCGAAGCTACCTTCCAACTCATTGCTAAAGTCCCTGGTATCGGCAGATTTAGCGGTTTTACTAACCCCGAAGTTGCCCAAGTTCGCCAATATCCCGTCAAAGGATTCCCAAACTATCTCATCCTCTACCAACTTACCGAAGACACCATCGACATTATTCGCGTCCTACATGGCGCACGCAATCTAGAAAGTACCCTATCTGAAACCGAGAACCCAAAGTGAGCGACACATCTAAATACAACTTCCCCAACGCCCAAAAAGTCCAAATCTTCGAGCAAGTAAACACATACATCGAAAACAACTATCCAAATGATCGCGAAACCAAAGCCGCGATCTCTGATATCCAAAGCCTGATCGTCCAACTCCAAACCCAACATCCTCAAGTCACTACCGAAACTCAAGCCATTCACATCATCGACGTAGAATTCATCGAAATCCAACAGTCCACAACTCACAAGCTAGCCACCCTCCGCCAGCAACTCCTCAATCCCGAACGCCACCTCCAAGCTACAAAAGCCGCTCTGGTGGAAATCGCCAAGCATTACCTAGAGGAAAGCATCTGGGCAAAAGCGATGATTACTTACCTCGACAAATTCAGTGAAGAGCCTAATCGCGGAGCTTAAAATAGGCGTTGCTAAGTTGACATCCACTCAATTTGAGTGTTAGATCGTCGATCGTTTACTTGGGTCGTTTCCATAGAATCAATCTTTGTTAGCCTCCAATTTGAGACATGGTACGATGATAAGACCCGGTTTCACTGCCAGATTCGCGACCTTTGTAGTTAATTTCGGGTTTGAGTGCGAGTAAATCGCGGACTTGCGATCGCAACTCTTTTGTCGAAACCCCATTACGCAGTGCAGTTTTGAGATCCAGTTGTCCGGTTTCGTTGAGTAGACACGGACGCAACCACCCATCCGCAGATAGCCGCATGCGATTGCATCTGTCACAAAAGCATTCTGACATTTGACTGATAAATCCGAGCGTCCCCTGCGCGCCTGGAATCGTAAACACATCCGCAGGGCCATTTCCCTTCACATGTGCTGCTGTTAAACCCCAGCGTTCGCGAATTTGGTGGCGGATTGATGCTGACGAGATCCAGCCGCGATCGCTAAATAATTCATCGTTGCCAATTGGCATAAACTCGATAAAGCGGACGTGCCATTGTTTGTCGATGCTCAGCGCGGCTAGATCTAAGACTTCGGTATCATTGACGCCTGGGATCACTACGACATTTAATTTCAGTGGTGTAAATCCTGCGCGATCGGCAGCCAAAATCCCATTCCAGACCTGTTGCCAGCGCGATCTGCCAACATTGCCAACGATCCGATCGAAGGTAGCCTCATGGAGCGAATCGAGGCTGATATTCACGCGACGTAAGCCAGCTCTATATAAGTCTTCTGCCATGCCAGAGAGTAAAAAGGCATTGGTTGTCAGCGATAAATCTTGAGTTTCTGGTAGACTCGCGATCGATCTGACAATCTCGACGACTCCTTTACGTAATAATGGTTCGCCACCAGTCAGCCGAAAACAGTTGAAACCGACTGGGATAAATACTTCCCGAATCAGTGTCAGCAGCTCATCATCAGTCAAAAGTTGCTGGCGGTGGAGATACTCTAACTCCGCTCCCTCCGGCATACAATACTGACACCGAAAGTTGCAGCGATCGATGAGGCTAATTCGTAAGTAATTTACCTGGTTCATCTTTCTATTGTGACCGATCGGTCGCAGAGTTGGGAGTTGGGAGTTGCGACTGAAATCACGCGGAGAGTGGAGGAGGATGTGTTTCAGTCAGCGACGCGCGACCTGGAGGTTTCCTCCAGGTTGTGTGCGTCAAGACAAGACAGGGAGCGGGGCGCGGGGTTGAGATAGTTAGTTAACCCAAGTTGCTACCTACAATCTAAGCGGTTAGAAACCGCTCCTCGGAATGCGAAGTCCGCCTTCGCGGACTAATAAACTAGTCCGCCTTCGCGGACTTCGCAACATTAGCCACGATTTCA
>NZ_JANNDR010000043.1:0-21159 GCF_031378165.1 Chamaesiphon sp. OTE_75_metabat_556 | reverse complement strand
GGGATCTCTATCCTAACTAATTTTAGGACATACCTACCTTGAAAGCAGGACGGCTGGAGAGAGACTGCAGATAATTAATCACTGCTGGATATGCAGATAAATCCACCTTAAGCATCAAGGGAATATAATACAAAATCGCACCAACAGCAACATCGACGACGCTAAATTCATCACCTAAAAGGTAAGAATGTTTGGTGAGTATTTCATCCAAAGGGGTCATCAATTTAGGTAGTTCTTTCGCTCTACTTGCTTCGGTAAAAATCCCAGTTGCTAAAGTTGAGTTAGCAAATAATATCCATTGAGTGAGGATTGCTTGATGTTCGATCGATAATTCTTTACCACCATATTTCTCACAAAGATATAGAAGGATCGCACCAGATTCAAATAGAGAAAAATCTCCATCGGTAATTGCTGGTACTTTACCGAATGGATTGATTTTCAAGAAATCTGGTTGATTATGTTCTCCGACAGACATATCCAGTAGAATAAATTCATAAGGAATTGCCAATTCTTCTAAGTACCACCGAACGATCGATGCCCGACTTCTAGCCCCGCCATATAGTTTAATCATTTTATATTATTAGATTAGCTAATTTTTACCTTGCGCTCTAAAACCTAAAACCTAACTCATGCTCTCAATTCAAATCCATTCAGATATTCCAGTGGCTTATTGGGATCGAAAGCAATCAGATCGACAAATGTCTCTGGTTGTTCGATCTTCAGTTGTCCCTTGGGCATATTTAACCAAAAAGCTTTAGCAACATCGGCATAGCCTTCAGTTGGATAGAGTTGTTTAATAATCTCATTCGCATCTTTGGGATAATCAGTAAGCTGCTGTTGTCGCCAGCGCACCATCTGCGTCAGCACCCAGACAGCGTGCGAGTGCCAGAGGAAGTTAGCATGGTTTGGTTGTTGGAGATATTTAGTCGATTGAAAGTGAAATACTTGGAAATCAGGAACTTTTAAAACTTGGGCTTTGCCCTCGATTGCCCCAAAGTTATAACTCCCCGCGAGTATTTTTTGCCAGTTTTTATTAGTACCAGCATTCGTATATTCTGATTTACCCAGAACAGGTGCTAAGTCGGTGACATGCTCTGGGTTATCACAGTATTGACAAGCTTCTAATACTGCTGCCATTAATGCTTTAGCCGTAATTGGATTTGCTTTGAGCCAAGTATCGAGAGATGCCAGAATTTTTTCGGGGTGTCCGTGCCAAATATCACGATCGATCGCCGCCGTAAAAGCTTTTTTATCGGTAAGTGTTTGTTGATTGAATAGTTCATCAGTGGCATAGCCAACGACCTTGTCATTCTCTAATCCAGCGAGAATATCATTCGGTGCTAATACTTGAAACTTGACATCGCGTTCGGGATCGATACCCATCGTGCCCAGCCAGTATCTAGTTGTATAATTGGCCATCGCAGCAGGATGAGCGATCGCAAATGCTGGCGGTGTTTTTAGTTCGCGAAAAAACTTATTATAGCCATCTTGCAATTCATTCAGATTGCTATAAGATTGCCGCGATCGCACTCCAGCTTTCCACGCTGCCGGACTCAAGCTGATGCTATTACCATTAATATTTAGTCCCATCAAAGCAACGGTTTTAGCATCACTTTTGACTGGCTCGCGATCTCTTCTCCGTCGGCGCGATTGTCCCTCTTCCTCTTTAGCTGGTGATTTGCCACTCTTACTACTAAAATATTCCCACAGGGGCATCGCAAACAGCGTTTGGGCGGCATCCAATTTACCGCTATGCAATTCCTGTTGTACTTGCTCCCAAGTTGGCTGTTTGACCAATGTGACATTCAAACCATACTTTTTGAACATCCCTTTCTCTTTGGCCACCACCAACGGTAGGCAGTCTAAACTAGAAACAATCCCAATCTGAAGATCGGTTTTTTCTAATTTCCCAAAGTTAGCTGCTGGCTGATTAAAGTGAGTGCTACCTTGACTCGTACATGCGGCAAAGGTCAAACCTGCTGCGGAAAGGGCACTATATTGCAGAAATTGGCGACGCTTCATTGAGGTAATCGGAGATTCGGTACAGTCGGGAGTAAGCTAATCGATCCCAGCTCTCAGTTAACTTTGAGCATAGTATGTTGAATTCTACAGGATGAGGTGACTTTTTAGTTGGGAGTTGCTGTACCACCGGATGGGAGTTGGGGGTCGGGATTAAAAATGTTACATCGTTGGTCTAATGTACTAAAATCGATTCTCGGAACGAGAGGCTTCGCCAACGAGTCTGGCGATGTTTCGATCGACCGACTGAACTAACACAGCCTAAATATTGATCGATTACATCCTGAGTGAGGCGATCGTAAAACCATGATGTGGGGTTCGTTGGCGTAGCCTACCGGAGGTAATCGCCTTACATTGAAGCAACTAGTCTGTGCTTACCCTCCGTCTCGTCGAGAGCTGGTAAAATTGAAGGAGATACCAACCCAACGGCAACTTATGCTAAAAACCATTGAAGGCATTTATCAGGATGGGCAAATCCAGTTCGCCGAGCTACCGCAAGATGTTAGCGACCGTTCCCAAGTTCTCGTCACCTTTCTCGATCCTGGTAAAATCGATGCTGTCAAACTACGCCAATTAATGGAGCAGTTGGAGACAATTGAGGGGATTCAACAAGGTTTTGAGGAACTAAACTCCGGTCAAACTCGACCCATCGGAGATTTCGTACGAGAAATGCAGCAAAAATATGGCATTTCAGGTTGAAATTACGCCAATTGCGGAAGCTCAGATCGAACAAGCCTATCGCTGGTATCGAGAGCTTAATCCTGAGTTTGCAGATCTTTGGTTTCGAGGATTAATGAATACTATCGCTACTCTACAAGAGAAACCCCAGCGTTGTTCCTTAGCGATCGAACATGAGATTTTTCCAGAAGAAGTACGTCAACTTCTGTTTGGGAAAGCCAAGAATATATACCGAGTGCTTTTTACGATTCGCGATGACACAGTTTATGCTTTGTATGTTCGCCATAGTAGCCAAGTTCCTCTGACGCTAAACGATATAGAGGAGCTAGAAGGTGGTGTTTAGAATTTTTTCGATCTGATGCTTATTGCCGATTCCGCAAGACGGAGGCTACGCCAACGAATCGATCGATCGCCCACAGACAATCTCGTAGGTAGATGTATAACAAGGGCAAGATAGCTCGTTCGCGTAGCGTACCGTAGGTAATCGACTTGGCACGATTTGCGTTCCGCAACGCTACGCGATCAAGAGAGTGGACTTGATCGCCTGAACTAATATAGCCTAAATATTAAGGGTATCGAAAATGCTGTGGCAATCGGCTCGTTGGCGTAGCCTCCGTCTTGCGGAATCGACCAAAATGAACACACGGTAGATTCGTTGGGGCTTGTAATGCCGTTATACTAGACACAGAGAAACCTCTACACATGGGAACACCAATGATTCAATCGATGCCAGTCAATACTGTGCTGATTGACACACTGACTCAAATCATTTTGGCTCTGAACGAACAAGAGCGTCAGCTTCTCTTTCATCAACTTCAAGATCCTAATCCTGCCGATCTGCAAAGTCTCCAGCAAAAGATTGAGATCGGGGCGCAACAGCTCCTAAATGGAGACTATACCGAGTACACAGATGAGACGTTGCCGGAATTGCTCGGTAAAATTCGATCGCGTGGGCAAAATCGGATCGGCTAAACTAGATCGATTATGAGTTTATATCGTTTGTCTAAAGAGGCAGAACAAGATCTCGAAGACCTTTGGGTTTATCTCGCACAACGGAATGATATTGCTGGCGATCGCCAAGTGGCAAAACTGCTCGACAGGTTTCCAATGCTCGCACAATTTCCCACAATGGGAGTATCGCGACATCAGTTACTAGAAGGATTGAGAAGTTTTCCCGTCAAGCCTTATATTATCTTTTATATTTTGATTCCAGATGGAATTGAAATTCTAAGAATTATTCACCAATCGCGAGATATTGAAGATTATTTCTCCTAAATCTTTGCAGTCTCACAAACCAGCATTTCTAGGTAGCAACCTGGGTTAATTAGTCTTCCAGTCTCCCCACACTCCGTCCCCATTCCCTGCGTCTTTTGAACTTCACCACTCCACTCAAGATCGGCTCTCTCCAGCTCCACAGCCGTGTCTTTCAGTCGCCCTTGTCTGGTGTCACCGATTTGGTTTTTCGTCGCTTGGTACGGCGATATGCCCCCGATTCGATGATGTATACCGAGATGGTGCAGGCTTCGAGCTTGCGGCATCTGAAGGAAATCCCCCGGATCATGGAAATCGATGCGAACGAGCGTCCAATTAGTATTCAGTTATTCGATTGTCGTCCCGATTTCCTGGGTGAAGCGGCTCAAATCGCTCTGGAGCAGGGCGCACAGACGATCGATATTAACATGGGTTGTCCGGTCAATAAAATCACCAAAAACGGCGGTGGTTCGTCATTACTACGCGATCCAGATACCGCTGTGGCGATCGTCAATGCCGTTGTCAATACTGTGAATATTCCCGTCACCGTCAAAACGCGGATCGGTTGGGATGATCATGAGATTAATATCTTAGACTTTGCCCAGCGGATGCAGGATGCTGGCGCACAGATGCTCACAGTTCACGCTCGCACTCGCGCTCAGGGCTATAACGGTACTGCCAATTGGGACTGGATTCGCAAAGTTAAAGAAGTATTGTCGATTCCGGTAATCGCTAACGGTGATATCTTCTCAGTGGCATCTGCGATCGCTTGCCTGGAGCAGACTGGAGCCGATGGCGTGATGTGTTCGCGCGGCACACTCGGCTATCCCTTCCTCGTCGGTGAAATCGACCATTTTCTCAAAACGGGCGAACTGTTACCGTCACCGAGTGCGATCGATCGCTTAGAATGCGCCAAAGAACATTTACAAAACTTATACCTATACAAAGGCGAACGCGGTATCCTCCAATCCCGCAAACACATGACTTGGTACGCCAAGGGATTTGCCGGTGCGGCAGAGTTACGTACGCAGCTACAGGAAATTAATAACGTCGCTGAAGGTGTGGATTTACTCGATCGACAGATCGAATCGTTAACAAAAGTTTGTGCGGCTAGGGACTGATATCACAACAACTAGTCACTAGCCACTAAATCTTCTACATATTGCCGCGTAGAGCAGCCAGCAAGAATACTACGACAGGACCAGCAATCATAATCATTGCCACCATTGACAGTTGGGCGATTACTTCCCAGTTAATACTGAGCACGCTATCCACAATACCGCTCAAAAAGTCCATATTTCCTCGCAAAAATAGATTTAAATTTATAGTTAGCCTACAGGATCGGCGTTACAATTCTACCTATTTCCAGCGGGGTTAGATTAATTTAGTTTACAAAAGTACATGAAAGAGTTGGGAGAGCAATTTTACAATGGAGCGGGATGTGTAAATTCACATAAATACCGAATAGACTGAGTGGGTAAGAATTAGAGATCGAAATATGTCTACATGGCGGTGTGTGAAGCAGTGTGGGGCTTGCTGTAACCTCGATCCAAGCGATCGACCGGATTTGGAAGAATACTTGCCACCGGAGCAGCTAAGCATCTATCTGAGTATGGTGGGTGAAGATGGTTGGTGTATCAATTTCGATCGGGATACCCGTGCTTGCAAAATCTATGAAGATCGTCCCCCATTCTGTCGAGTGCAGGAAGATACCTTTGTGGCGATGTTTGGGATCGAGCCGGAAGATTTGAATGATTTTGCGATCGCCTGTTGTCGCGAGCAGATCGAAGGCGTGTATGGAGATCGGAGTTTAGAAGCGATCCGATTCGATACCGAACTAGGAATTTTCCTCTAAGCCTCGATCTTTAGTGATCGGTATGAGAAGATAGGGCAGATATGAAACCTTAGCCGTAGTTCAGATTATCAAGTGACTAGCCCTTCTCATCCAGAAAGCACTGCTGGCGATATCGTTACCCAAACTATCGTCACTGAATCTGCCACAAGTCTGCAAAAATCTAGTGTGTGGAGTACATTTTTTTCGACGTTCATCACGATTTTCCTTGCGGAGATGGGCGACAAAACTCAACTAGCGACACTACTATTAAGTGCGCAATCTCAATCGCCGTGGATCGTGTTTCTCGGTGCGGGAACAGCTTTGATTGCAACTAGTTTAGTCGGAGTATTATTAGGGCGTTATCTAGCGAAGGTATTATCGCCGAGAACTTTAGATATTGCGGCTGGGATGTTGTTGATGGTGGTTTCGATTCTGTTACTTGGGGATGTTGTCCAATTGTAGATACTATGCAATTTAGGGTAGCTACAAGTTTTAGGGGAGGTTGGGTTGCGGATGCATTCGCGCTGAGGTTTCCTCAGCGTGCGTTGCACCACGCAGAAGAATGAAATCCAACATCTCTAGGGTATTGGCGTGTTCGTTGGGTTTGGCTACGCCCAAACCAACCTACGGATTTTCTTGTCGTGTTCAGCCTTGAGAGTATCAATCTCCCTGAGGACATTCTTCCCAGAGATTAGTATTTTGACGCAAACTGCTCCAGTTACCACCACCCAAAATTAGATGATCTAACAAGGGAATACCGAGCAACTTTGCGCCTGCGAGTAATTGTCGAGTCAGATCGAGATCGGCTTGACTGGGTTCGGTGCTACCCGATGGATGATTGTGGGCGACGATCGTTTTGGTGGCACCTTGTTTGAGAATGGCGGTGAAGATTTCTTTAGGTGGTGCGAGGGTTTCGGTGGCTGTACCGATCGTGATTAACTGAGTACCGAGCAACCGATTTTTGACATCTAATAATAAGATGGCAAATCGCTCTTGGGTAGACCACATCAACTCTTGACTCAGCGCGGCTGCGGCACTATCGGGAGTCTCAATAATCGCTCGATCTGGCGGACGCAATGCACAAGCTCGCTGTCCCAATTCTACTGCGGCTAAAATCGCCGTCGCCTTGGCAGGGCCGACACCTGGGATATCCATCAATTCCTGGGGATGCAGATCGCGCAATCGCTCTAAAGGATCGCGCTGATGCTGACCGAGATGATTGAGAATATATTCGCCTAAACCGATCGCCGATAGTTTACCAGGGCCTTGTCCCGTGCCTAATAAAATCGCGATTAGTTCCGCATTCTTGAGGTGTTTGACGCCATGTGCGAGTAAGCGTTCGCGGGGACGTTCGGTACTGGGGATATCGATGATACGGAGGCTGTAAGTCATGCCAATGGCACGTAATCGGTGCGCAATTAAAATTACCTGTCACTCTACGATGATTAGCTCCTCGATCGAATCGATACAATGGCCGAACTATTCTTTCTCGATCGCTAAAATCATCCGCTATTTAGCCGCCACTCAACTTAGCTTTGTAGCCCAATTTAGTCACGATCTCTAATAATTTTTGACGGTGGTCGCCGTGGATTTCGATCGAGTTATCTTTGAGCGCGCCACCTGCCCCACACTGATTTTTGAGTGTCTTGGTGAGACTAGTCAGTGTCTCTAACGATACTTGAAAGCCGCTGACAATCGTCACTGTTTTACCGCCTTTGCCTTTGCGGGAGACTTCGATTTTGAGTTTGTGCTGGTTGGGTGGTAGTTCTACGGTATCGTCGGTAGCTGGTTCTTCGTCACCGAATTCCCGGTAGGCGATTTTGTTGCTGTCTTTTGCCATGTTTTTATGGGTACGTTAACTACAGAAGGAAGATCGCACTCAACACAAGTTTATCTCACGATCGAGTTCGATTGTGATTTCCGATCGCCCCAGTCTCATGAGGTTTAGTGCCAAGCTGGACAGCGATATTTATCCACGATCTAAACAGCAACCAAATACTGACAGCTCGAACGATCGAGTATCTAAATATTATGTCCGAAATCGATCGAGTAAAGCTAGAAATAATCGGGATTATCTTTCCAGTAGTTGGATCGAGCTGCCTATTACTAGCGATAGGCACTGCAATTTCGACTTATCATTTTGCGAATACTGCATCGAGAGCAGATGGCACTGTTGTCCGACTTTTTGCTGGTGGTGCTCATCCACTCATTCGATTTGTACCCGCAGGTACAAACAACGCAGTTGAATTTACAGGCAGTGGCATGATTGACTATGCAGTTGGGGACAAAGTGACAGTTTT
Organism: Chamaesiphon sp. OTE_75_metabat_556; assembly: GCF_031378165.1. Taxonomy (NCBI): domain Bacteria; kingdom Bacillati; phylum Cyanobacteriota; class Cyanophyceae; order Gomontiellales; family Chamaesiphonaceae; genus Chamaesiphon; species Chamaesiphon sp. OTE_75_metabat_556. Next base: position 13,077 of record NZ_JANNDR010000043.1, on the reverse strand, counting down.
GTATGCGAAAGATCCGCTTACCACTGCTGTTGAGACCAACATTGACAACCCAGGTGCCTTATGGTTTCCTTCCATACTCGTGGGGTTTCTCGGTGGGATATTTACCGTGGTTGGTTTACATGTTAGAAAGGAATCGGCAATAAAATAAATATCGATCGGCGATACTACTCGATACCCCATGCCACATTTATCCAGCGACTCCGTTATTGGGTACAATGAGAATGATTCCTATATTCAACCCGTACATGTTAGAGGTTCAGCAATTAGCGGTCAATTACCGAGGGGTATCGGGATTGGAACGCGTGAGCTTTCGGATCGAGCCAGGGCAGCTTGTGGGGCTGATTGGGCCGAATGGAGCGGGTAAAAGTACCTTGCTCAAGGCGATGCTGGGGCTAGTCCCGACGGCACATGGAAGCGTCAAATATTGTACTTGTCCGCTGTGTCAGCATTTGGAACAGGTGGCATATATCCCCCAACGATCGCAGATCGACTGGGATTATCCGATTACGGTGTGGCATGTGGTGATGATGGCGCGCACCCGTCAAATCGGCTGGTTTCGCCGTCCCGATAAAGCGGCTAAAGTGATGGTAAGTGCGGCACTAGATCGAGTCGGGATGTTGGATCTCAAGGATCGGAAAATTGGTGAATTGTCAGGCGGGCAGCAGCAGCGGGTATTTTTAGCGCGAGCATTGGCGCAACAAGCGGATTTATTTCTATTTGACGAACCGTTTACCGGTGTGGATAAGAAGACTGAAGCGGTACTAATCGATGTCTTTGGGGAATTGCGAGCGGCTGGTAAGATTTTACTGGTCAGTACCCATGAATGGGGTAAATCATTGGACAGTCTCGATCGCATTTTGCTCCTCAATCAACGGTTGATTGCTGATGGTTCGCCGCAGCAGGTGATGACATCAGAAAATTTTCAGCAAGCTTACGGTACGCCATTGCATCAACATATTCGCCAAGATGTGAGTGCAGATCTATTTTGTTAATCCTGCGGTTAGAACCCAATCTGATGAATTCAAAGTTTACATAGGATCGGTTTATTCTGTTGAGTTGTTGTTGCTGAATTCGGTGAAGTGTTCGCGATCAAAATCCCAGACTTTAGTTGATTCTTGTCGATCTTTAATAATTAGTTGAGAATTATTTGTAACTTCTCAAATGTCTGTACATACATTTGAGATTAGAGCGGGATGGACGCTGTAATAACCCATGCGATCGAGCCATTCTACCGCATCTTTGCCACTCGATCGCTAGTATACTCACCGAGGTCAGTACTGACGGCAAATGAGCGATTTTCTGACTGACTTTATTTACTATCACACCTGCTTTAATCAGCGGATTGAAGCTTGCAGCGTAGTCTTCGAGATATTTGACGATCTCATCTTTCGCCATAAATCCATACGGATCGTTACCAGGATAAGAATACTCAGATCTTGCACCAATATATAAGGACTAGTAAAAGCGTAGATCTGAGCGTGCCAAGTCGATCGAGAAAATAAATTGAAACTCTTACTCTGTATTAATTTTAAGTGTCGATCGCCACGAACCATACTGGCTCTGAAAAGGTATAATAATTATGATGCTGGTGATGTAGTCAGGTAGCTCGGTAACTTGGTATTTTCGGATGTAAGGGCTAAATTTAATTGCTCCTGAGTTAAGTTTTTGCATTGTGATAAATCGGCATCATCAAGAGAAGCACCGATCAGATTAGTATTAGTCAAATCTGCACTTCCAAAGTTTGCATTCCTAAGAGCAAAATTATTACTAAGGTTGGTATTATTTAAATTTGCGTCCTCGAAATTTATACCTCCAAAATTTTCATCTATGGGATTAAAAGAGAGTCTTGCACCAGTAAAGTTAGCACCAGGCAAAGGAATATTATTGACTTTCATTCCTCCCAATATTGCAGTGTTGAAATTACTAACATTATTAAGTTCTGCACCTTTGAAATTTGCGCCACAAAGGTGTGCTCGATAAAAATCCGCCCCACTGAGCTTTGCCTTAACAAAAGTAGCACCAAGAAGACGTGCATCCCTGAGATTTGTAAAGACCATCTTATTATTAGCATCAAGGGTTGCAGTTAGATCGGTATCATTCAGGTTAGCAAAAGAGAGTCTTGCCTCACATAGATCTACACCATTAAGATATGCATTGCTAAGATTAGCTCCCATAAAATCTACGTCACATAGAATGGCATTACATAGAATAGCACCACTGAAATTAGCATTTGGTAACTCTACTCCTACTAAATTAACTTTTCGTAAATCAATGTGTTTACCTTCAGGATCTTTTTTCACATTTCTTCTACCCATGACAGTAAGAGCTGTTTGAATATCTATTCCTACCTTTTCAAGCTTTTGAGAAGTTGCATTAAATGGACTTTCTTGTGAAGCCTCATTCAAATCTAGCTCGGAATCAATAGGAGCTATTGACAATTCTTTGATTTGACGTTTTCCTCGAACAAAAGCACTTAAAATCTCCACGATCGTCCAATGATATTTCTCAGGAGAATCAATCGCAATTTGTTCTAGTGCATAAATTCCACCAAGTCTAACATCGATAGCTTTCTCGTTCCCTAAATGCTCGATCGCTTTACTAAATCTTTCGGTAACTTGTTTATCTTCCGCAACCTTGAGATTCTTTTCCCCAATCTTGAAATTACAAAAACCAAGATAAGCATTGATGATTAAAGCTAATCCGCCCAGAGCTTGTACTAGAGTCGTATATACTCCATTTTGAATCGTGATTTTGTCTTTTTCAATTACCAAAATATCTTTATCTAGCTTCAGCCTATCTTCTATTTTGAATAGTTCACTGCCAGATAAATCTTGAGCTATCTCTTCCTTGAAAATCTCAATCTTATACTCCAGTAAATTGACGTTATTCTGTTGGCTATTCCATAGAATAATGCCAACCAATAATGCTAACAACAGGATTGTAAGTACAACGAAGCCTTGTTTCTTCCATAATCGACAGAGTTTTAGTCCCCACAATCGATAGATATGTTTGTCCGGTTTCTCCATGATTTTACTGCTTTAAGGGCGATCGACTATTGCTGTAACACTCATCAACTATTGTGCCCAGAGACTCGATCAATACAACATCCCTAGTTTGCGAGTTGTGAGAATCATCCCCTACAATTAAGGTGTAGTCAGAACGGAGCTAAAACTATGCAAGTATCTGCCACAGAAGCCGCTGCCAGATTGCAGGAGCTAGTTGATGCGGCGAACGATGGCGAAGAAGTTATTATATGTATTGACAATCGACCTGCAATTAAGCTTGTCCCTATAGAATCGATCGAACCTCGTCCAAAATTTGGTAGTGCGAAAGGGCTAATCTGGATGTCAGATGATTTTGATGAGCCTTTAGAAAAATTTAGAGAGTACATGGAGTGAAGCGATTCTCCAAGTGCGCTAACAAGTGTTGTTTGCACTAAGCTATAGATAGAACGAGCAGCATCTGGGCAATCCCGATCCGAAGCACTTCGCTAGCGCATATGACCTTTAGTACCGAATTTGAACTACTTTTACGGGCGCGATCTCCCCTAATTTATATTCCCACCACCGAAGAAGAACGCGTCGAAGGATCGATCGCCAAAGTCGCGCAGCAGCAGGGCAATCGCCCGATTTATATCTGGGATTTTGTGGATGGTTATCAGGGCAACCCCAATGACAAAGGCTATGGTAAACGCAATCCCCTCCAAGCGTTAGAATTTGTCGATAACCTCAGCCCCGACATTTCGGGGATATTTATCCTCCGCGATTATCACCGCTTTCTTGAAGACGTATCCGTCGCGCGCAAATTGCGTAATCTCGCCCGCAAGCTCAAATCCGAACCCAAAAACATCATCATCCTCTCACCCCAAATTACCATTCCCAGCGACTTGAGCGAAGCGATCGTCTTATTAGAATTTCCGCTCCCCACCGCTACCGAAATCAAAGTCGAGATCGATCGATTGACAAATGCCACTGGTAACAACCTGAGCAGCCAACAATTAGACGATCTGATTCGCGCTTGTCAAGGCTTATCGGTCGATCGAATTAGGAGAGTATTAGCTCGCGCGATCGCTACCCACGGCGAAATTCGTCCCGATGATGTAGAATTAGTCCTCGCCGAAAAACGCCAAACCATCCGCCAAACCCAAATCCTCGATTTCTATCCTGCCAAAGAGCAGATTACCGATATCGGTGGCTTGGATAACCTTAAAGACTGGCTCCTGCGCCGTGGCGGCTCCTTTTCTGATCGCGCCCGTCAATATGGTCTTCCCTACCCTAGAGGGCTGCTCCTGGTCGGAATTCAGGGCACTGGCAAATCTCTCACTGCCAAAGCGATCTCACACCACTGGTACTTACCGCTCTTACGCCTGGATGTCGGACGCTTATTTGGCGGCTTGGTAGGGGAATCGGAGTCTCGCACCAGACAGATGATCCAACTCGCCGAGGCTCTCTCACCCTGCGTGCTCTGGATCGATGAAATCGATAAAGCCTTCGCGGGCGTTGATGGCAAAGGCGACGCCGGCACATCAAGTCGGGTATTTGGGACATTTATTACCTGGCTGACTGAGAAAACATCTCCAGTTTTTGTCGTCGCTACTGCGAATAATATTGACTCTCTTCCCGCCGAAATGCTCCGTAAAGGACGCTTCGATGAAATCTTCTTCGTCGGTTTACCCACTAGAGCGGAACGTCGAGCAATTTTTAACGTCCATCTCACCAAGCTCCGTCCGCACAATCTCGCTCAATACGATCTCGATCGATTGGCATACGAAACTCCCGATTTCTCTGGTGCCGAAATCGAGCAAACCCTCGTCGAAGCCATGCATATCGGCTTCAGTCAAAATCGCGATTTCACCACTGATGATATTCTAGAATCAGCCAGCCAAATGATCCCCCTCGCCGTCACCGCCCAAACCCAAATTCAATTTCTCCAAGACTGGGCGAATTCGGGTAAGGCTAGATTGGCATCCAGGCAAGCTAGGCTTTAGGCTTTAAGCGTTTCTTTCATCCCTGGCAAATCATAGAACTTCTTCTCTACCCCATAAAGCCTAATACCTAATCCCTAATACCTAACCCCTAACCATGAACGCCGCCCTCAAATCCCTACAATTAATCATTGGTATCTCGATCGGTTTAGTTGGATTGGTGGGAGTCGTCGGCGGTGCGGGCTATTATTTCTTCATGACTCAAATGGGTACCCGCCCACCCAAACCAGTATTTGCGGAAGAGCGAGATGGTGGCAAATCTCTAGTTGCTAACAAACCCAAGCCGAAAACGGCTACAGCGGCAAAACTCGTACAATCCCCAGCAGCCAAAGATCCGCAAAATCCCAATGCTCCCGAACAGCTACCACCGGAAGCGTATGATGCCAAAGTGCTGTGGAAAGATGGCTTGTCGCTCAAAAAAGAGCCAAATTCTGGTGCCGAAAAACTGGGTGGTGTGGCTTTTAATGCCAAGGTTGCCATTATTGAGACTAGCGATGACAAGCAATGGGTGCTGATTCAATCGCAAACCGATAATCTCAAAGGTTGGGTGAAAGCAGGGAATATCGATAAAGCCGCCGCAGGTGCCAATGAAGTCCAAGCAGCTCCCCCACCACAACCCAAAGCCAGAGTGAGAAATGGAAGAAGACGCAGAGCCGTACCTGATGCTGACACTACAAACTAGAGGGCTTCACCACTGTATTGACGCGGTTGAATTGATCGAGCGAATATTTCGTCCCCGCAGTAAATTTGTGTCGATCGAGATCGAGCTGGCATGAATGGGTACCCTAAATCTGATAGTTATCTATTTCAGATCTATGGGACCTCTTATCTTTATCATCGCGCTTGGTGCCGCGATCGCGTATATCGTCGTCGAAGCTTACAATCGACTTGTCGCACAACGCAATCGCTATAAAAATGCCTACGCCCAAATCGATGTCCAATTGCAACGCCGCTACGATCTGATTCCCAATTTGGTACAAACTGCCAAAGGCTATCTCGCTCACGAGCGGGAGACTTTAGAGGCAGTAATTTTGGCGCGGAATATCGCGATCGATGCGAGCGGTAGAGCGGCTAGAAATCCTGGCGATCCGAGCGTGATGCAAAACCTCAGCCAAGCCGAAGGTGCGCTCTCTGGTGCTCTGGGTAAACTATTTGCCCTCAGTGAGTCTTATCCCGATCTCCAAGCCGACGGCATGATGATCCAGGTGATGGAAGAACTCACATCTACCGAAAATCGGGTGGGCTTTGCCCGTCAAGCTTTTAATGATGCCGTTACGCTCTACAGCACGACTAGAGAAGCTTTCCCCAGCAATCTCATCGCCGATCGATTTGGGTTTAATGCCGCCGAACTCTTGACTGAAGTTGCGGTGGATCATGAGGTGCGAGTGGCTCCGAGAGTATCGTTTTAGAGGTTAGAGGGTAAGAGATATGAATTTTTTCGAGCAACAGGATCGATCGAAACGCGCGACGCGGACTTTGGTGGGGATGTTTGGAGCGGCAGTCATGTTTACAGGAATCTGTATTTACTTGGCAGCGATGCTGACGATTAATACAACTTCCTTGAAATGGGCGGCGTTTGGCGGGCGATTGACTTGTCAACCGATCGTCTCAACGAGTTTCGCTAGTCCCCGCGCGATCTCGTCGGCAACTACGATCCCATTTTTACCCTTTGCACCCGATTCTCTTGCAGAGAGGCTACGCCAACGAGATTATCAACTTAAAGGTGGTAAGTTGGGCGGGTTCTCCAATTTTGGGAATACTTCTCGGCGTAGTATCAGCGATTCATACCGCCATCGCACCGGTTATTACAACTACTCTACCAATCGCTCCGGTTCGCCGATGCCCAATTGTACTCAGCCAGCGATTTGGTGGGATGGGCGGGTATTATTCTGGACGCTGCTAGGGACGGGGCTGTTGATGGGACTACCTGCCTGGTGGAAGATCCAACAATTGCAGGCGGGTGGTGCGGTAATTGCCGCAGAATTGGGCGGACGGCGGATCTTTCCCGAACAGGCGACACCCGCCGAACGACAGTTACTCAATATTGTCGAAGAAATGGCGATCGCAGCGACGATGGCCGTCCCGCCAGTGTACCTTTTAGCTAACGAATCGGGGATTAATGCCTTTGCTGCTGGGTTTACGATTAATGATGCGGTGATTGGGGTGACGCAGGGGAGTTTGGAGCAATTGACTCGCGATGAATTGCAAGGCGTCGTCGCCCATGAGTTCAGTCATATTCTCAATGGGGATATGGCGATGAATATCCGCCTGATGGGAGTGTTGCATGGCATTTTGTGCTTGCATTTGACTGGGCGGCTGCTGAGTTATACGGGTTGGAGTCGCGACAATCCGCTGTGGGTATTTGGGCTGTTACTGAGGATTATCGGTTTTTCGGGGTTTATATCGGGACGATTGATTCAGAGCGCGATTTCCAGACAGCGGGAATTACTTGCAGATGCCTCGGCGGTACAATTTACCCGCAATGCCGATGGTATTGGCAGTGCTTTAGCCAAAATTGGTGGTTTGAGTTCCTATATCGACTCGCCACAAGCAGAAACTACCAGTCATATGTTTTTTAGTCCCGCTCTCAACTTGAGTTGGTTAGACGGACTATTTGCCACCCATCCACCCCTCGCCCATCGGCTACAAATTATCCAGGGTGTGGGTCGGAAATTAGGGACTAAAATTGTGATTAATGGCCAAACCGTGCCTAATTTTAATCCGATCGTCAGTACGGTCACACACGGCTTTGTGACTACGGATGTTGAAAATCTCGACGAAGATCTCGCCCCGGCAACACCACCAGCCGAGCCTATTGGCGAATATGGGGTGCTGGCTTATATCTATGCCTTGCTCCTAGATGCAGATCGATCGACCGCGCAATTAGACTACCTCGCCCAACTCGAAGCACCCGCCGTCATCGCCCAAATCGAAACCCTGCACGCTGCTGTGGCAGTTGTCCCTCCACACCAACGCCTAGCCACACTCGATCGACAAGTAACGAAACTGCGGGACACGGCACACATCCCGCGCTTGCTCAAATGTGCCTACGGGATGGTAGATCTCCTGCCTGCTGAAGATTGGCACACCGCGATCGTTTATCTGATTCTCACTCATCGACTTGCACCTACTACCGGCACTCCGCCAGAGCTATATCGATCGGTTGAAGATGTCTGGAGCGAAATCATCAATATTTTAGCCACCCTCGCCCGATCGAGTAGCGATCGACCCCAAGATGTCAGTTATAGTTTTGAAGCTAGCTTACTCCGCCTGCCCAGCAACCAGCACCATCGCGTAGCATTGCCTCCAGCAGTTACTTGGCGCGAATTTCAGACCGATTTATCCAAAATAGCTACCGCTACCGCCAAGGTCAAACAAGCCCTGATGTCTGCCTGCTTGGAAATCCTCAGCAACCACCGACAAATCCCCACCCAAGCTGCCGATCTGCTGCGCGCGATCGCGATCTTATTAGATGCCCCAATTCCCGCAGTGGTAGACAAAGCTCCCGTCCGCCAACGCCCTAGCCGCTCTACTTTAAGTTAAGATCTAGCTAGCAGATATTTTACCAACCTTAGCCCGATCGCTCTTATGCTTTTGAACGAACTGACACCAATTTTCAAAGAACTGACCAAGGAACCAGTCGCCTTTTGCAATGGTTTTATTTCTGGAGTCCTGCGCTTAAATCTCACCGATGACCCCGTCAAAACCTGGCTGGAACAGCAAGCTGGATTCACGCCCACGAACAATCCCACCGGCACCACCGATCGATCCAGACCAACATCGATCGAGATCGACTAGACTCTCTACAATCGAACTAGCGGGCTGCAACCGATCGATCGACAGCAGTCAAAACGTCGATCGATCGGTCGCCTAACTAGTAACAGCGATTGCTAATTTACAACGGTGCAATCTGTCAATAAGTACATTTACCTGCCAAGCTTTCCCACAATCGAGGTAATCCCTAGCTCCAACAAAAATCCCCCAACTTGTAGCCTGGACGACGCTGAAAACCGAGGAGATCGGGTATGATGAAAATATTAATTACTAGTTCAGTTCGATCGTTGGTAAGTGGTGAAGTTTAGATAGCTACCTGTTTTGAGTTAGTCGATCTCAACTGATCGTTTGCCAGCCGCAATCGTCCGCGTCAGCGGAGCGATTGCCGAGCGAGATTAGTTGCGTCAGCTTGTTGCTAACGTCCAACTATTGTCGATCGACTGCACAGTAAAATTTCTCGTCCAGCTTTATCGATTTTCACATGACCATTTATATCGGAAACCTATCCTATCAAGCCACCGAAGAAGACCTAAAAACAGTTTTCGAGGATTACGGCACAGTCAAACGAGTTGTACTTCCCACAGATCGCGAGACTGGCAGAATGCGTGGCTTTGCCTTTGTTGAAATGTCTGATGACACCAGTGAGGACAATGCGATTACCAATCTTGATGGTGCTGAATGGATGGGGCGTTCTCTCAAAGTAAACAAAGCACGTCCCCGCGAAGAGGGTGGCGGCGGCGGTCAAAGCCGTGGTGATTTCCGCAAACCCACTTACTAAAACCGTCTCAACTCGATCGACACATCGATCCTCAGAGCGCGATCGGCTCTAACAATTAGTACGGCGATCTTGAAATATCCTAGCGCGATTGCAAGGGTGAAGGTAACTCATACTTTCACCCTTTTGTCATTTTGATTTTTGAAGTTGTTGCTTGCAAGCGGCTAAAATTCGGCGATCGTTAGTGCTAATTTTGCTGAGGGGTTGGTAGGTAGGTTGTCCCAGCATCGGCTGCTTGCTAGCTGTCAGACCATCAGCAGCTAGTGCCAGGAAAAAAGTATACTTGCGATGATCGAAGGGGTCAAACAGGGTGACGTTGAGGCGTGCATCTTTAAACTGCCCATAAAAACAACTAAACTCCGAACGCGGTAAATAGAAAGCCCCAATGGCTTTACTCCCGTTCTTCTCAAAAATAATATATTCTTTCCCGATGACATTCGGTCGGAGGGATTCCCCATAGAGATGTACGCCATTGGCAACTGAATCGACGTTAACACGGCTCTGTGAAATCGCCAGATCTTTTGCCAGTGCCGAAATCGCTAGCGGATTGCCAGCAAGAGTCGCGACAAGGGCGATTTTCAGGCTCGTCAACCAGCGGTTTTGATGAGTGTGGATGGATGGCAAGTATGTGGTAGAGATCGTCAACATCAACCTTAGATCCGTTCGCGATTCATGGTGGCCATCGAGGACATAACTGGAACCGATTGGAGACTGTTAAGTTAGCCTCTGCTAAACAGCCGCGCATATTTCGCGTTCTCATCGATGAGGTTCGATCCAATCAATTATTCCAGGCCGAAAGTTATCGATGAACATTGTCTGGATCGAGATTGCCAGATACTTACTATTATCTAAGATTTATCGTCGAGAAACATCACTTCATCGCGATAGACTTCTAGCGCAGCGGGATCGAGATCTAGACGACGGGAGATCGAATTAGCCACCACCGCAAAGCGTTGACGGAACTTGTAGATAAAGCAAAAGATCGTCTTGTCATGGCGTACTGAAGGGCCGACGACAAATAGCCCAGGGGTAATGGTAGACTCATCCGGAGGTAATCGAGTACCTTAACTTTTTTGCCCAATGCGACCAAATTTACCGCCGCATCCATACCACTTTCATACCCGCCTAGAATCGTAAATTCATCCCCCTGAAGTTGAGTCCAGGAGTCTACTTGAGCATTGTGGAGACACAGATCTGCACCAGGAAAAGGATTCAAATTCGGATCCTGAAATTCTCCGGCTGCCCAAATCACAAACTGGGCTTGAATCATGCCATCAGGTACATGAATCCCAAAGCCGCGACATTGAGGTAATATTTCGATTTTCTGGACTTCAACACCCGTATGGACGGGCAAGCTAATCGCATCGGCAACCATTTCTAGGTACTTTGCATCTTGGGTACCATTGAGGTGTTCGCGCCGGAAACTAATCGCGGGGGATGTTTTACGAGCGATCGCATTGAGGTCAAGTTGCCCAAACCCATGCCCAGGAACTGATACAATCTATCGTCCCAATTCTGGCTATTCCAAATGTGTATATCATTTTTGGTTGCTACAGCTAAATGATGACCATCCGGCGACCAGCGTAGATCTTGGGGAGTAGCAGCTCCTGGTAAATTCGTGACTACTTCCGATCGATCTGCATCCCAAATCTGGACAGTTTTACCCAGATTAAACGCCAGATGATTGCAGGTTGGACTCCAGACTAATCGATAGATCCAGGAGCCAGATTCGACCACCCTTAGGGGGTGCGCTTGCGCGTTCGTATCGAAAAGTTCAGGAATCTCTCTTTGGCAAAGCCTCTCGGAACGAGAATCGATCCGCCACAATGTAATATTGCCATCTAGTCCGCCCGCTGCTAGCCATTTACCGTCGAATGAGAAGGCTAAAGCATCGATCGAATTGCCCGTCGGTGGACACAAGGCTCTACCCACAAAACTCTTGAGTAAATGCACTTCACCATTACAACAAGCAGCAGCTAAAGTATTACCCGTCGGCGACCACGCGATCGCACTCACATAATCTGATAATTGGGTTGTCGCACTCAACTCCAAAATAGGTTGTTCTGTTAGATCTTCTTCTGTCATCTCTTTTTCTGTATTCACGATCTTTCCCACCTTGTTTGTCCATCGGGTCGATCGATCGGTGTAATCCCCACTGCAAGCAGTTCGTCACGAATTCGTTGGCGTAGCCTACCGGAGGTAATCGCTTTCGGCGTAACGTTTTTCCTGCCGTGCCTGTTGCCGTTGTTGCAACATGGATTCGATCCACACCGGATCGACTTCTAATTCAGACGGTGATTGCGCTTGAACCTCTAACCCGAATACCTGAGTCAGATGAATTAACGTCTGCGATTTCTGTTGTAATTGAATTTCTGATAACTCCTGGAAGCTCTCATAACAGCGCAAATTAAACTCTCGCTTGAGCGACTTGGCTAACTCAAACAGCACCGCTAATCCAGCCGCCGTATTAAAATCATCATCCATTACCTTCTGAAATTGGTCGATTGCATTTGCGTCAAAATCGCCAGAATTCAACTCAAATTCCAAATCGAACTTCTGCCAATCCAGAGTCAGCGCGTCCTTGAGAGTTTGCCAGCCATTCTCAGCCGCAGTAATCGCCATCTCGGTGAAATCTAGCGGTTTGCGATAATGGGCTTGGAGGACAAATAACCGAATCGCCATTGGATCGATCTGATGTGGACATCCCACCCATTTACCGTCAAGTAAATCGCGAATCGTGGTGAAATTGCCCAAAGATTTGGACATCTTCTCGCCATTCACCGTCACCATCCCATTGTGGAGCCAGTAATTCGCCAACGGCTTACCCGTCAATACTTCTGATTGAGCGATTTCATTTTCATGGTGGGGAAATACCAAATCGCCACCACCGCCATGAATATCGATCGTTTCCCCCAGCCGCGCCCGAATCATCGCCGAACACTCAATATGCCAGCCAGGTCTGCCTATCCACAGCATAGGCATAGCCTTTAGCTTCTAATGCTTGAATCAGATCGTGGATGGCGGGGAGATGCTCGGTGACACGGGGATATTCATCAGCATCGAGGATATTCAACCGTCGAATATCTGTAAAATATGCCGCAATATATCGATCGACAATTGCTTCCATCGACCTATTTTCAGCCTTTGCCCGATTCAAAATTTTGTCATCAATGTCAGTAAAATTTTGGACATAACGCACCTGAGGCGTTGCTGAATTGATGTATGATGTAGCGATCGAGGCGGACAAATATTATTCAAAATGGGATAGAAGCTTTGGCTACATTTAATAGTTAGCTGAATATGGAACGGGAACATCCCAGAACTTGAGATAGTGAACTAGTAATCTAACTGAATGTGCCAGCATTTCTTTTGACTTAGAATAGCAAAGTGTCTTGCGATGAAGTCTAGCTAAATAGTGTCTAAGTCTTGGATTTTCTCCCTCTACTCTGGTCATATAAGTTTTACAGATAATTTGGTCTCGGTCACGGAACAAACATCGGATAAACTGGCCATCCATCTGTGACATAAAAATAACATTTCCAGC
>NZ_JANNDR010000033.1:0-2612 GCF_031378165.1 Chamaesiphon sp. OTE_75_metabat_556 | reverse complement strand
ATAAGTGAGTCGATCGATCGCTTCTGAGGAGTCGATCTCGGATGGTTTTAAGATGTTCTGGCTCATCCTGAATTTCCCAATTATCGACGATCTGAGTTTGAACTAGATGCTGAACCCATTGAGCGTCCCCATTGGCAGGGACGATCGAAGTAGCGTTGCGAATCAGGTTGCACAATCTTTGAGTCAGGAACGGCTGTCCGCTCGTCCAAGCCAATATTTCTTTGAGTAAAGTTTGGGGATTACCGACTTTCTGTGCCAATCCTTGCAGGAGCGGCTGGGCTTCGTGTTCTTTAAAGCCCTCTAGATGAATCGATCGACCGATATTAAACGGGGTGATCTGAGTATTGGTAATTAAATCTGACGGCGCAGCTACCCCAAATAGCACAAAAGTCAAGCGTTGATAGCTGGGATCGATCGTCCGTTGATTGTAACAAGAACGAATCAGCGCAAAGAAGTCATTAACTGAGAAATTCAAACCCAAAATGCAATCAATTTCATCGATAAAAATCACAATTTGAGTTGATGGTGTACCGACTTCAACTAATATAATTGATTCGATAAATTCACCTAACCGCTGCACTGGCGAAAGATCGACGCGCTCTTGCCACCAGGCTTTGAATTTAACTTTGGGTTGCAAATCGAATCGTTGCCATAGCTCGAACGCAAATCCTTTATACCATTGTTCCGGCGTGATGTGTTCGCTGCCAATCCGCGTCATATCGATCGGCGCGCAACAGACACCCTCATGCTGAAGATGCTTAATCATCCGCACCATCAGGCTCGATTTACCCATCTGACGAGGATTGAGAACATAGCAAAATTCACCCTGTCGTAAGGCTTTATAGAGGTAGCGATCGGCAGATCTCACTACATAGGTAGGTGCATCCATTGGCAGACTACCGCCAATTTGATAGTCAAAAGTATCGGCGTGCTCGAAATTGCGAAGTAACTCGTTTTCAAAGATAAGTTCTGCTTGGGTAGCTTTGAGAATTCCCAGGGTTTGCGAGAGTTCTTGAGTGCGTTCGGCGACGGCATCACTAAGATTTTGCTCGCGAACAACTACCTCGTTAGCCATGTGTTGAAAGGCTCTGGCTAACTGTCCAGCTTCATCGATGCGGCGGGCAACTTTGATCAAAGATGGCGTACTAAACGTCTCTGCCTGAGCCACTGTCATCGCTTCCGTGCCAAAAAACTTTTGAGCGATCTCCGTCAGTTGTTTGAGCGGATTAATCACTGTGCGCTGCAATAAGACATTAATAGACGAGGTAGCAACTGCAAAAATTGCCACAAAAATGCCCATGATTAAAGCAAACCACGATCGCGATTGAGACACTAATTCGTCAGCGGGGACGTAGACTGTTTGAGCGGAAACGATTTCATTGAGTTTCCAACCATAGCCGTTGGTGGTGCCGTAGCTAGCCACTAAGCTCTTTGGTGCGGCTGCGACAATGCCGTGACATAGCAAACAGCTTTTGTCTTTCACGGCGAGGGGGCGAGAGATGTAAAACAATTTTTTGCCGTCGATCTCGCGATAGCCAGAGAGCTTGCTAAGACTAGTTTGAGTGCGAAATTGATTTACGAGCCGACGCTCGAACTCGTCGGCTAAGTCGAGCGGATTTGTTGGGTTTAGAGTCGCCTCTTTGTAAAGGAAATCTCGATATTCAGGGTGTTTGCGAAAGATATCAAACACTGCGTTGGTAGCAAAGGGTGGAATACTTTCGCGAATGAATGTTGGCGAAGTATATAATTGACGTTTGAGGATTGGTTCGATACTTTGGCTGTTATAGTCTCTAAATGCGTTCATCGATTGGACGAACATTTCTGCCCGCATCACGATATTTTTAGTTGTTTCGTTTTGAGCAATATTAGTCAGCAAAACGCCACCAGCAATCGTCCCGATCGCAAAAATAATCGCTAGCAATATTGTAAATCTGTCGCCTAATTTGCGATTTTGGAGCATTTGATTTCCTCTCAAATTAGGCTGTAAAAGCCCGTTGATATAACTCACAACCAGGAATGACCGTATCACCCGATCGTTCGATCAGTCCGAGACTACTTAACTTATAAGCCAAAATTGGTTCGAGTGCGATCGGTTCGGTAGCACTTAAAACAGCATCGAGCGCGACGGCTAATTCGGGATGCGCTGCCAAGACTACTCGATGAGTCTGTAAGTGATAACTATAAATTCCGGTAGCCGTGGGGGCAGTTTCCAGTAGTTGTGTCAGGGTGAGATCGCCACGACTCAAGTGATAGAGGGCGATATTGACCAACATCGGATGTCCGCCGACTAGATCCATCAATTGCTCGGTTTGGACACCATGCTCCCAGTCTAGTCCATACCGCCTAGCTAATTCCTGCACCGCCACTCGATCGAATGTATTGAGCTGAATTGGCAATCCCACATTAAACGGCGATTGATTGAGTTGCAGGGGCACGTAAATTTCGGTGGAATGTACCACGATTAGGCGGAGTTTTTGCCAGAGTGGATAGATCTTGGCTTCTTCAAACCACGATCGCAGTAGCGGTAAGAAATCCTTGGCAACCTGGGGATGCTCAAAAATCTGATTGACTTCATCTAGAGCAAAAACTAGGGAAGTGGAAATTTCGGGAAG
>NZ_JANNDR010000008.1:0-6904 GCF_031378165.1 Chamaesiphon sp. OTE_75_metabat_556 | reverse complement strand
CACCCAGTAAAACAGATCGCCCAACAATTGGCGATCTCGACTGTCGATATTTTTGATCGGGGGTTGTCGATGCCCCAACTCCAACAGTGGCTGCTCCGGCCGTGGCAATTTTGGGAGCAGTTGGTTCAAGCGCGGATCGATCGATCCAAATCGAGTTTGCCGTTTACGATCCTGAGTGCGATCGCGACGATCTCGATCTTGATGCTGGCAGTAGGGTTGCGATTCGAGCATCCCCTGACCGAATTTCGCTTCAGTCATCCCGATACCTATCGGCAATTACTACTCACCCAAAAGATTTTGGCGCGGGATTTACTCCCAGTTGATCGGATTCCAATTTTTCCGAGTTTAGCGGCTTTTCTAACTGCTGTGAGCGGCGTTCATCCCTTGCATGTCGTCCACTTATTAGGGGCGATTGTCGGCATGTTGCTGGTGCTGAGTGTCGGCTATACGCTCCGGTGTTTGACTAATAATGGTGCGGCGACATTGGCCACGACCTATAGTCTGGGAGCCTATCTATTTACATGGCAGCTACCGATTTCGAGCCAATTGCCGCTCGGCATCCAGCAATGTCTGCACGTGCTCAAAGATACTCTCGATCGGGGCTTAATTCGATCGTGGGCGGTGAGCGAGTTTGAACTCGGCGCACTGTTTGCAATTTTGGCGATCGGCTGTAGTACTCATCTCCACCGCGCTCCCCAGCGGCTCGAAGCACTCGTCAATACCCTCTGTTGTGTCCTATTAGTCGCAGCGATCGCGCCGAGTCTGCTGATTCTGCTGTTATTTGGCAGCTTTGGGATGATTTTTGGGCGACAGATGGCACTATTTACACTCAGTATGGCCTGGACAATTTTAGCTGTCTTAGCGGCGATCGATCTCGTTGGCGGAGCCTCTCCCCTGGAGCCTCGCTTTCCCCTCCTCACTGGCATCTTAACAACGTTACCGATCGGCATGAGCTTATTGGTGGGGCTATTATTTATGGCGATTTCGACGGCGGGGAGATTATTATTGGCCAATTGGTCGGCTCCGGTCTGTTTGACCGTTTTTATCGCCATTACGCTCAATTTTTGTCTACCGGCATTACCGGAGATCGATTATCTCGAATACGACGCTGCCGCCCGCAAAGCAGTGGAAATCGGCCATCTCTTCCCCCGCCATCAATGGACTGTCGTTGCCCCAGTCGAACAATTATCGCAAGTCTACGGTCGCGGCTGGTACGAAGATGCGGCTGTCTTTACGGCGAAGTACCAAGATCTCGTTACTACACCGAGCTTTCATTTTCCCCACCCGACCCCATTATTAGTATTTACTGAAAAACGCCCCTTTATCGCTGATAAGCCAGAATATCCAGTTCCTTATTCCGTACTAATCGATCCGACTTATCGTCATTATCGCTCTCCCAGTGGGCGTACCCAGTTAGCGGGTGCCCTGTTGCAACTATGTGAAACCTATCGCCGCCATCATCCCGATCTCCAGCGGATTTATTATGAAAACGATCGCTTGCGGATTTATCAATTCTCACCAGTCTCGATCTCTAAAAAAACGCCCCAACTTACCAGTTAAGGTTAGCCAGGGACGAATAATCAGGGTGCATCTACTACTCCTATATCCACACCCTCCCGCTCGCTATCGGGACGAATTTCAAATCTCGGTTAGTGCCTAAAAAAAACGCCCCAACTTACCAATTAAGGTTAGTCAGGGGCGAATAATCAGGGTGCATCTACCACTCCTATATCCACACCCTCCCGTTCTCTATCGGGACAAAATCAATAAATAAATCTAGGCTCAGGAAAATTGGATCGCTGGTTTAGGTGTCACGATGCTCTCAATCTAAGTTCGATCGTCGATCTCAGCATCCTCGTGCGTTCGCGCCCAGAAGTGTCAAAACAAAATCAAACCCAAGCCAATTCCCACCTTCACCGCCTCCGTGCGGGTAGAAACATGCAACTTCTGAAAAATAGATGAAATGTGAAATTTGACTGTATGGTCGGAAATATGTAGATTTTGGGCGATCGCCTTATTTGCTAATCCTGCCCCGATTTGCACCAAGACTTCAATCTCGCGTGATGTCAAGATTTGCGTTGACGGAGCTGCAACCTGTTCGCGCGCGTTGAATAACTCGATTGCCGTCGGTGGCAGTACTAACCAACCTCTCGCGATCGCCACCATCGCTGCCCCTAGTGCTATTTCGGTACTCGTATCGGGCAAAATCCCCCGCACACCAGCCTGGAAAGCCACCTGGAGATCGCCATCCCAATCATACAGGGCGATCGGGATCCTAGCTGCTCGCCCTGCTTGTAACAGCGTCAACTGCTCCCACAGGGATGCTTGGGGTGAGTCACCTAGATCGAGCAGGATCGCATCGGGTTGAGATCGATCGACCGCCGCTGCCAAAGTTTCGAGATCCGCCGCAGTGCCCACGACCTCGATCTCTGGATCGATCGACAGTGCAACTGACAACCCCGCACGGGCAACAGCAGCCGTGGCAACTACTAAGACACGAATCATTTAGGGGTGAGTGAATAGTGAATAGTGAATAGTGAATAGTAGCTAGATTTTGGAACGATCTCCCAGTCTGCCAGTCCCCTAACGTTCGCCAATCTCGATCGACAACTCCACCAATGCACCGCCGCGAATGATGCCGATTTTCACATCTTGTCCGACGCGATCGCCACGATTGAGCAAGGCACGGACATCGCTGGGATCTAGCAGGGGTATACCATCCCAACTCATCAGGATATCGCCTAATAATAAGCCGCCGATATCTGCGGGACTTTGAGGTTCGACATTGATGAGGATGACCCCAGTTGGCACGGTTAAATTCAAAGCTGCACTCAGTTGGGGTGACAGTCGGACTGGTTGCATCCCGACGCCCAGATACCCCCGCGCGATCCGCCCCTTGGCCGCTAATTGGTTGACGACTCGATCGATCGTTTCGGACGGAATCGTCAAGGCCGTCCCGCGTTTTCCCATCGTATTCATGCCGACAACCCGACCCGTTGCATCGACCAAGGCACCCCCTGCAAAACCCCGATACAGGGTTAGATCTGGTCGGAGGTAGCAATCTATCATCCCGCCGCTCATACTCTGCCAGGAGCTGCCCAGGATGCTCACAGCACCCATTGTCGCTCGGACATCACCTTCGGGGCTTCGAGCTATTCCCCAGACGAGATGGCCGACTTTGAGCGTTGCGGTATCGCCGACTGTGGCGACGGGCAAACTTTCAGCATCTGCCAGGGTAAATACGGCGATATCGGTGGAAGGATCGCGACCCAAGAGGGTAATCGGCATCGTGCCAGTAGCACTGACGATCGATAGCTCGTCATGGCTTTGCAATGACTCATCCGACGTCACGATCAGCCCTTTGCGCCAGTGAATGCCGCTAGGGGAGACTCTTTTGCCCGGATTGATCGCCACGATTGCCGCTCCGGCTGCCGCGACGATATCGGCGCAACTATTAGATAGTTCCAAGATTGCAGACATATAATTTCCTCGGTATCTAGCTCGAATGCTCTTATTGTGCCGCACGATCGATCCTGACGGTACTGGCAGAATAGGGGGAATTTAGCCTAGTAGAATGGCTAGGTTCGATCTTTACTGCTTGATCTGCCGATTTAGTAATTGAGTAAGCATAATAGTCGAAGGTGGTCTTGCGATCTGGAATCAGATCGGATCACCATAATTCACTTTGCAAGCTGGGAGCGATTCTCCAAGGAGAGGCTATGCCAACGATTTTGTCTGGAGCAGATCCACAAGTCAAGCATCCAATGAACGGATTTCCCCAAATCTGCTTCATTAAAAATACTGTTTCAAATCCCAATATCATCATTGGTGACTACACATATTATGATGATTTAGATGATTCAGAAAATTTCGAGCGCAACGTTTTATATCATTATCCATTCATCGGCGATCGGTTAATTATCGGTCGATTTTGTGCTTTAGCTAGAGGCATCAAATTTATCATGAATGGTGCCAATCATCAGTTAGCTGGATTCTCGACCTATCCATTTCATATTTTCAGCAATGGCTGGGAAAAAGTAGCCCCGCCAAGTGGCGAGCTTCAACATAAAGGAGATACAGAAATCGGTAATGATGTGTGGATCGGTTATGATGTCACGATTATGCCCGGAGTGCATGTAGGAGACGGGGCAATTATTGCGGCCAAGTCGGTAGTAACCAAGAATGTTTTACCATATACGATCGTCGGTGGCAATCCCGCTCAACTTATTCGCCAACGATTTGATAATGAGACGATCACCGCACTACTAAAAGTCGCTTGGTGGCATTGGGATATTGAGAAAATTACTCGCAATCTAGAGAAGATTGTAGCAACAGATATTCAAGCTCTAATTAATAGTGATTAGATCGCATCGCCAATAATTTTCAATAGTTGAGGCTGAATCGATCGAATCTCTACTAACATATTCACAGCTCGGAATGTGAGGTGGGAATATTAACTAGTGTCGATAACTCTTGCATTTCGCGATCGAGTAAATCCATAAAAGCTTGCTTCTGGCCGCTCCATAATAGCGGCGTCCCGATCGCCAAATCGCAGAAAAACGGGACTAAAATCTGCTCTCCCTTGGGTAAAACCTTCCCTAATCCATAGATAAATACGGGATAAATCGGTACATCAGGATGCCGTTTTGCCAGATGAGCGATCCCACTTTGAAAGCTGGCTAATGATTCTGGATTACCTCTAGAACCTTCTGGATAAATAATCAAAATCTCGCCCCGTGCTAATGCCTCCGAACATTTGGCTAAGGGGTGTGCCGTATGACTAGATTTATGACGATCGATCGGGATAATGCCGATCATCTTGAGGGCAAACCAAGCCAACAACCGATTTTTTAAAAAATATTCAGCAGCCGCAACCGGACGCAATTTCGATAGCAATTGCAAGGGGAAAATCGTCATCAATACCAGCGTATCGAGATGACTATTATGATTGGCACAGATAATTGCTGGCCCACTTGTTGGTAATCTAGATCGATCGACAATCCGCAAGCCAATTACCACCAGCACTACCAGCCGGACGATCGTTCCAAAAAATAGTAGTCGCAATAACTGAATCAAACGAGCATTCCTCGGAAATAAAAATATACAGTAAAGTGAAAAAATAGCGGTGCCGTATAAGTTAGACTATCGATGCGATCGAGAATCCCACCATGACCGGGAATAATATTACCGCTATCTTTGACACCCAAATCTCGTTTGAGAGCGGAAATAGTTACATCGCCAATAAAGCCAGCACAACTAATAATTAAACCCACTCCTAGCGCATGAATCCAGTCAAATGGCGTCAACCATGGTGCGATCGCGATTGCTAAGCTAGTAGTAGTTAAGATACCACCGATTAATCCTTCCCAAGTTTTATTGGGACTGACTGTTGGTGTCACCGGATGACGACCCAAGGATTTTCCCCAAATATACTGGGCGATATCATTGATTTCGGTGAGAAAAACTAAATATAAAACTAAGCCCGCACTACCCGCGATCGGATTGCCGCGATCGGGTAACATCAGCAAATAAGCGAGATGTCCCAAACTAAAAACTGTCAGCATCAATCCCCAGTGGAGCGTCCCGATCGCTTTGAGAAAACCCTGAGTTTCACCAGCAATTACCATCCGCATCGGTAAGAAGAGAAAGGTATAAACTGGTACAAAAATTAGAAACATCACATACCAGTGAATCGAGATCCAATAATATTGGATGACGATCGCTAAATATGCCCAAAATAGGACGCGGCGATCGGACAAGCGAGTCGGAATCAACGAGATATATTCCTTGAATGCCAAGAAGCTCAAGAACCAATACAAACAGAGCGCGATCGAACGATTTGCAATCAAAGTTATGGCAAATAATGCTACAATCCAGCACCAAGAAGTCAACCTTTGTTGAAGCTCTATTTGTTTGAAAGCTGGGACTACGTATACACTTAAAGTCGCGATGACTAATAGTGACCCGATCGCACCCAAACACCACAAGACATTATCAGCGGGCAGATTCCACATCATTTTTGCTGGTTTCGACCAGAGTACTATTAATCCGATTAATTATTGTCAAAATTGATAAGCCAATGATGCCGATCCACACGAAATCTAGCCAAGGCGCAGGCAAAACTCCGAACCAAAACAGCACGGCAATCATACTAAACATTACCCCGCGATCGGTTTTGTACATCGGGCCATCATACTGACGTTGACCGCCGACTGTCAGCCCCAAAACACCAGTCAGTTCGCTAATTATCGACAACACGACAATAATTGCTACCAAATAGCCAGACACCCCAGGTAATAACCCAAACGGCAGATAGATCGCCGCATCAAACACCACGTCAGCTAATTCGTTTAAAATCGCACCTAATGTCGATGTCATCTGATGTTCGCGGGCGAGCATCCCGTCGATGACGTTGAGCGTCGCTCTGACCAACATCAGCAGCGGCACTAAGATCAGGAAATAGTTGTGCCAGAGGATTAACCCCCCACAACCGATCGCCAGACAAGTTGTCAAAATCGTCACCTGATTTGGTGTTACGCCGATCTTAGCCAGCCAGGGGACGATCGGTCTGAGTAAGTTCTGAGAGGCTGGTTTGAGCTGATAAATAGTTGGCATAAATTTTTAGGTGTATCGATCGATTAAAGTCTCAAAAAGATTGCTAATAATTGAAAAATATTGTGGCTAGCAGCAGAACATTAAGTAGATCTCAAATTCATACTCTCATCTTAATAAGCCCTGAAAATAGCTAATCCGAACACATTCATTAACTTCAGTTCTGGTTAAGGATTTTTGATCGAGAAACCCCACTCACAGATCGATTCCCATTGCGGAGCTAATGCGAAGCGCGCCCCGTTGCCCACAAACCAACCCTTGTGCAGGGGAGTTTGAGGGGCGGCACTCCGCT
>NZ_JANNDR010000584.1:0-4285 GCF_031378165.1 Chamaesiphon sp. OTE_75_metabat_556 | reverse complement strand
TGCCAATTCAAATCGATCGACCTCTTACAAGAGCGCGGACTAAATTTTGATTGACGCTGCGATTGCGTGAGGCCATAGCTATGTTCGCGGCAGAATAACAATGCACTATCCGCAAACGTCCTAGATTTCCCCAGATATAATGCGAGTTCCGATGGGTACTACTGGTGCATTTTCGCGATCCACCGTGACAAACAGACCAGTGGCTTTTGTGCCAGGAGGTGGTACTTGTGGTGGATTAATCGACTGGGAAGCATTTCCTTGCCCATCGGTGCGAAATTCGCCACAGTAGATGACCTGCTGATTATTTAGGGCAAAAATAGTGACAACTTTAGTCCAGTTCCGTTTTTTTGGTGGCACTGCTATGACTTCACGATTGATATCCGAGGATTGAAGGACTCTAGCCCGCAGATGGGTTGGTGGCTGTAGTTGTGGGACATCTAGGGTCAGACCACCCAAGATCATCTGTAGTTCTCGCACTTCTTGGCGCAGAGTTGCATCTTCTAACATCATTCGCTCGAAAGCCTCTATTTCAGATGGCTCTAATTCATCTAGCACATACCCAGCAGCTAGCTGTTTTGTTTCGTCAGAAAGGGCGGAATTTATCATGGTTAATCTATATCTAATCTGTCCACACCAGCTAACTGTGTCTTGAGTTGAACCAGAGCCTGCCGAAGACGACTTTTGACAACTCCAGGTGTGAGCGCCAAAGACTCAGCGATTTGATTATGACTCAAACCTTGATAGTAACTCAGCTTGAGGATTTGACGCTGTAGTTCTGGTAGTGATTGTATCGCTTGATGGACACTGGTCTGAATTTCAGCAGTTGTTGCTTGTTCCAACGGCGAAGGACATGAAAATTTCTATGCTTACCAATCTCGTTAAAATTCAATCACCTGCTAAAGTCTTGCTATCGATATTAGCAGTTAGTCTTTGTTTCGGTGCAAGCGATCGTGTCTCTGCCATTCCCACCACTACCACTCCCACCACCATACCAACTACCATTCCAACTACCACTACTATTCCAACTACCACTACCGTTCCCGCTTCTACCTGCACCAATGTAGATGTCAAGATTCAAAATGGAACTCCAGATACTGTAAAGGTAACGAATTTTGAGTACTTAGATACTACTCAGAACGCATTTGTACCCAAAAATCTCTTGGGTTCGAGTGGAACACAGCAACTGCAATCCGGCACAGTTCATCGGGCGACGCGAAATTTCGCTGAAGTTGGTGGTCGTACTAAATTCCGAGTTACATACCAACATAAACAAGGCATTAACAATTTTGCCGCTCCTGTTCGTGTAACTACCGATCCCTTTGTTTGTATAGATGGAAGTACGCATCCAGTTTTACTCGATAAATAGATTGTACTGGCTCAATATCCAACTACATTATGCTTTGAATCGATCGCTGATTGGGATCGATTCAAAGATATTTTAACCTCAGCAGTTATCTCACCCACAACATAACTTACTCAAATAAATACCATGAAAACATCTCTTTTCTTGCTCCCTTCCCTTTTAGTCATCGCTTTAAGTGCCTGGATACCACCAGCGGCAATCGCTGGCTCAGAAACTTGTAAAAATGTTCCCATCATCCTCACAAATGCTACCCCCGATGAAATCAAAATTACCAAGTTGGAATACTCTGATTTAGACAACCGTCAATATCGGACTGAAACTGGAATATTTGGCGTTGATGGGAAGCAAAACCTAGAACAGAAAAAATCCTTTGGTCGAACACGCGATCTAGAAAAAGTCAATAACGAGTCAACTCAGTTCCGAGTTACTTACCGTCATCGAATTGGCGGTGATAAATATGAGCCGCCTGTAACTCAAACATCCCCAAAATTTACTTGTCGTAACGACATGAAAGAAGCTGTAAAAGTTGTGCTTACCAACTAGATAGCTAATTGGGCAAATACTTTACTTTTTTGATCGATGATGCAGAAGGTGTAACTATAGTTCGCTCCTGCATCTTTTTAGTCAATTTTCAAAGATCGACAAAAATTTCCACTCTATTTTTTTAACTTAAGGTAGCCATATTCATAGCTGATACCAATGGATACTAACGGACGATCTCAACAATTATTAGCTCTCCTTTGAAAAAATTGGGATCGATCTCAATTGCTATGTATCATCAATCGATCGGCTGTTTTTTATTGCCTAGATCTCCTGAATTATCAAAAGAAGATCTATGCATCTCAGCCAAATTGTTATCTATTCGATCGCATCTCCTCTTCTGTGCTGATAAACTAGTAACTAATCACCGAAAATCGATCCGGTACATACGATGGGAAACACCTTTGGGCATTTATTTAGAATTACGACCTATGGCGAATCCCATGGGGGTGTGGTCGGTGTTGTCATCGATGGCTGTCCGCCGCTATTAGAGATTAGCGCAGCCGAAATCCAAGTCGAACTCGATCGGCGGCGACCTGGGCAAAGTGAAGTTGCTACGCCCCGGAATGAACTCGATCTCTGCGAGATTATGTCTGGAGTGTTTCAAGGCAAGACTACTGGTACGCCGATTAATATTCAGGTCAAAAATAAAGATGCCAGATCTCGGGACTATAGCCAGATGGAGCAGGCTTATCGCCCCTCCCATGCCGATGCGACTTACGATGCCAAATATGGGATTCGCGACCCTTTCGGTGGTGGCAGATCTTCCGCACGAGAAACAATTGGGCGAGTAGCTGCTGGCGCGATTGCCAAGAAGATTCTGCAAATTGCCAATAACATCGAAGTCATCGGCTATGTCAAGCGGATTCACGATCTCGAAGCCACCGTCGATAGCAACACTGTGACGATGGCGGAGGTAGAGAGCAATATCGTGCGCTGTCCAGATTCGATTTGTGCGGATCAAATGAAGGCCAAAATTAAAGCAATGATTGCACAGGGTGACTCGATCGGGGGCGTGGTAGAATGCGTCGTGCGAAATATGCCCAAAGGTCTGGGGATGCCAGTATTCGACAGGTTGGAAGCAGATATCGCCAAAGGTGTGATGTCGCTACCCGCGACTAAAGGCTTTGAAATCGGTTCGGGGTTTGCCGGAACTCTGATGACCGGCAGCGAGCATAACGACGAATTCTACACCGATGCCAATGGCGAAATTCGGACGCGCACCAATCGTTCTGGCGGTACTCAGGGCGGCATTTCCAATGGCGAACATATCATTATCAGGGTTGCATTTAAGCCCACTGCCACGATTCGGAAAGAACAAAATACCGTCACTACTGCAGGTGAAGAGACAACCCTATCTGCCAAAGGCAGACACGATCCTTGCGTGTTACCTCGTGCGGTACCGATGGTGGAAGCGATGGTGGCGTTAGTCTTGTGCGATCATTTGTTGCGTTATTACGCTCAATGTAAGGTACTACCAACAGTTTAGTCAGGAATAAGCCGTGATCGAGATATGCATAGTTTAGTCCGCAAGATGGCGATTTGGTCGATCGCGATCGCCTGTTGGTTTTGTATTTCCCAGAGTGCGCTCGCTGGAGTTCTGAGCGACAGGATCGATCGATATCCCAATTGGGATGCCCAGCCTCAATTGAGCCAGCATGATGGCGAATTAACCTATCCAGAATGGTTTCGCGGCCGCTGGCTAGCAACTAGTACTCTCCTCGAACAGAGCGCACCTTTAGCACCAAAAATAGTCACGCCAGGATTTGAGAGCAATCGCCAATATATCGATAAGCCGATCAAGTTTACTGTCCAATTCATCCCGACCGATCTGACTAAATCTGTCAAGTTCTCAACGTTGAGCTTGCCGCGACTAGCCGCTAATTTACCAAAATCAAAACTGATTGCCGATCGCGCCTTTAATGGTTTAAATATTGCTACGGCTTATCTGGGTGCATCTAATGTCAAATCGGTCGCAATAGATTCCCAAAATCCGACCAAACAGATTACCCAACTGACACAGGATCGGCAACTAGAAGCTTTTGTGACGGGATTCGATCGAGAAATACCGACACTCGATCAATTTATTGCAGCCGAAGTATCGCAGCAAGTTTTTCGGACGAGTTCGACGATTTATCTCAATACTGTTGAAACGATAACTAACTATCAATTTTCACCGACGCCGACTCCCACAATTACGGCAACTCAGATCTCTGCTGTCTATCTTTCGCCCCAAGATCCCGACTATTTTCGATCGATCGATCGGGCTGTCGCTATTTATAAATATCGCTTAGATTTAGTCCCAATTTAGAACTAAATGAGTTGTGATGAAATTTAGATCGATTTCTCAAGCTCTGAAACAAAAAGTAGGGGGGAATTCAT
>NZ_JANNDR010000564.1:0-14342 GCF_031378165.1 Chamaesiphon sp. OTE_75_metabat_556 | reverse complement strand
AGTAGAAAGTAAACTATCGATTTCACTCGATTCACCTCGATTGAATTGGTAGTTTACTATTATCAATACTCGATCGTCAATCCGGCTGTTTACTGCTTGAAGTGGTGTCGATCGAGATCCCGTCCGGCACCATATCGATATGCTTGTAAGCGTTGCTGGTAATAATACCGTTGCACTGGATCGAGACGATCGAGTAATGGTGCGAGCAATTTGGTGAGTGGATATAAGCCACTATACGCACCTAAGTTGAGATAGTTAATCAGCCAATCAATTAATGTCACTATACCCACATGGGGAACGATCGGGATTGTGGCTTGCGGACTAGTAATTGAAGTTTGAAATAATGTCCGCGATAGGGCGGGAAATTGGACGACATCTTGGAGAAAGGGACGGAGTACATCATCGCCTAAAGACTGCATTGATTGAAATACCGCTGCTAATAAATTGTTAATTAGATCGGGATTAACTTGCTGCTTGATGCCGACACTCATTGCCCGTTGAAACATCCACGTTACCGCAATATTCGGTTGATAAGGCTGTAATAATTGGAGATCTTTAGCACCGAATGCATCAGCCGCGATTGCCATCTCAATACCATCCGTCAATCGTGTTAAATGCCGCATCATTGCCCCAAATCCACCAAAACTCACTGGCGATTGACTGCCACTACTATCGCCAATTAGTAAGACTCGATCCCAGGGTGTTTGGAGCGGACTATCCCGATATGAGGGAAAGCAGCCAAATAGACACCGCTGAAAATTTAGTCGGGCTAATTCTACCTGTTGATATGTCGGTAATAATCTTAGGTATTCATCAAATAAAAATGCCAAGCTAAATCTGTCGGGATGTGCGTCCATATAGGTAAATAGGTATGTGGTACGGCCATCATGAGCGGGAAATGCTTCCCAAAAATACTGACATTGATGTTGGCTTGGCGTAATCGAGGCAAAAATATCGCCCGTTTCGTTGTGCGCGAATCCCGTCGCACAACTACCCACTACCAAGCAAATTCCTTCGGGCTGAACTCCCGCTCTAGCTTGTGCTGCCAAGGGGGAAAAATGACCCATCGCATCGATAAATAATTTACTGGTTAATGCGACTGCTCCCGCGCTAATCGAAATCCCATTAGGATGAACTGTCACGCGATCGCAGGTAGTAAATTCCAATACCTTGCCCCCATCTGCCAAAAATTTGGCCTTGAGCGTTGCAAGTAGATACACCGGATCGACACCAATATTCAGGACATCCCGCACCCAAATATCTGGCGTATTGGGAAACGAAATTCGGGCGGGATTGTATTCAGTGACGATCGCGATTGCTAGTTCCTGTTCTGATAATAATTCCAGTTCGACTAATACCGCCAATTCCGATCGAGAGATATTCCACTCTTGCACACGTCCTTTTAATTCGCCCCGCTCGATCACGACTACTTTCAAACCCCGCCGTTGCAGCGCGGCAGCGAGGATAATTCCCAATGTACCACCCGCGATCGCGATCTCAAAATCCGTGGTTTTTAAATACTCGGAGCTAGAAACGACCATTTCTCGTGACGAAATCTGACCATTGCGCAAATTTTGCCACATTTTATCGACTCGATCGAGATTGGCAAAAGTATCGGCAGGAAATTGAGCGGCCATGTCCAGAGCGATCGACATAGAATTAGAAAAAGAGAATTACTTACTATGGTAGATCGGATGAATACTGAATCTCAGCGACGACTGCTATTGAAAATCCTGATCGGTGTCGCTTGGCTCGATGGCGAACTCCAACCAGCCGAACATCAATATCTAACTCAATATCTAACTAAAGTTGCCGACACCCCACCACTAGCGGCACGAGATCCCGAAATCGAGTCATTATTAGCTGGGACGACAACAGTTACGCTCCCTGATTGCGAACGCTGGATTCAAGAGTATCTGGGCGATAAATCAATCTATGATGACGATCTACTCATCGAAGCCATTAGTAGTCTAATTTATAGCGACGGGGATGTCGCGATCGCCGAAGCCAAACTGCTAACAAATATCCAATCAACACCTACTACCGATCGATCGCAGCCTCAATCGCTAGTCACCAAAATCCGCCATCTCTATCAAAATTGGCTCCAGAAAATCTAATTTAAAACAATCTATCCACCATTCACTAATTTTTACCCCCTAACCTCTCTAGAATGACCCTAGCCAAACGCAATCTCACCACACAGGTACAGGATGTCCTGGCTGGTGAAACTAGCCTGTACATTCTCAAACGATCGCTCCAAGCAATCCTCACCCTCTTGCTAGCATCGATACTGTGTTTTGCGATCGTGCAGTTATCACCAGGTAATTTCCTCGATACCCTCCGCCAAAACCCGCGCATTAGTCCCGAACGGATTGACGAATTAAAAAAATTATTTGGGTTGAGCGATACCAAAGATTTGCCAACTTTAGCCAATCAATACTGGAAATGGTTAATTCAGGCCATCCAGGGCAATCTCGGATTGAGTATGCACTACTCACAACCAGTGTCTTTATTGATCGGCCAACGCATTCGGGCGACATTAGAACTCGCACTCGCTTCGATCGTCTTAACTTGGGCAATTGCGATTCCGTTAGGGATTATTGGGGCGGTCAATCAAAATAAGTTTATCGATAAATTTTTGCGCGTAATTAGTTATACTGCCCAAGGATTTCCGAGTTTTGTCACGGCCTTATCGCTGTTAATTATCGCGCAAATTTGTTATCCACTATTGCCCGTCGGTGGTAGAACGAGTATCAATCATGACCAAATGAGTGCGATTGGGCAATTATTTGATATTCTCTGGCATATGATTTTACCGACGATCGCGTTGACGATTACGGGGTTTGCCGGATTGCAACGGATTACGCGGGGAGAGTTATTAGATGTGTTGCGGCAAGATTATATTCAAACTGCTCGCGCTAAAGGTTTATCCGAAAATCGGGTGATTTATATTCATGCTTTACGCAATGCAATCAATCCACTAGTAACTTTGCTGGGATTTGAATTTGCAAGTTTACTGAGTGGTGCTTTTATTGCCGAATTTTTCTTTAATTGGCCGGGACTTGGTAAATTAATTTTAGCTGGAGTTACTGCTAAGGATATTTATCTGGTGATGGGGAGTTTGATGATGGGGGCGGTGATGTTGATTATTGGTAATTTATTTGCCGATTTATTACTTAAGTTTGTCGATCCACGGATTAAATTAGCGGATCTGAAGTAGAGGAAGATTTTTAACGCAGCGATGCGCGCTCGCCTTTGTTCCCCGACGGTTTAGCGCATCAAGACAAAGGACGCTAAGGGTTGTTGGTGTGTGCCGCTAAGGACGCGAAGGGGGTTGATCGTCATATCCCTGAACTTTATTCGTTAGTTCCGTTCTGGCAACTACGGCGACGCCACAAACATTGATCTGTTGCGATCGCAAAACGGTGGCGATCTCTCGTACTGTAGCCCCTGTAGTGTAGATATCATCGACGAGCAAAATGGTATTGCCAGGTTTTAAGGATGAATTAACTAGTGCAAATGCGCCCTCGACATTTGATTGGCGTGCCGATTTTGATAGTCCAAATTGAGCTACTGTCGATCGAGTCCGGTGTAAACTGAGATCTAGCTTCGCTCCGGTAAGCTGACAAAATTTACGGGCGATTAATTCCGCTTGATTGAAACCTCTACTTACTAATTTATCGGGATGGAGTGGTACTGGTAGTGCGATTAATTTAGTTGGGGCAGGTGGTGCAAATTTTTGCCATTTAGTGGCTAAAGATTCGCCGTAAAAATCAGCGATCGATCGATGGCCATCATATTTTAATTTACCGATCGATCTTTTAACAGCACCTTCATACTTACCCCATCCAAAAAGAGGTAAATCGCCATGCCAATATCGCTCTGGATGAGTCAATTGACACTCCTGAATTTGCCGCTGACAATATTGACAAAAAACTACTATGGCTGCTCGATCACATAACGGGCAATTGGATTTGAGGAATAAGTTAAAGGTAAGATTTTTTAGATCGGAAGCGATATTGCCGATCAAACTTTGCCAAGAATTAGGCATATCAACTATTGAGATTTTATTTTTTACTTAGTGGGTTGAGAGATGAACATACATGTGTATATTAAGTTGCCAAAAAGGAAATTGAAAAATCCTAAATAGCTTAATTTGCACATTTTGGCGTGCAAATTAAGCTGTCAAACATTTAAAACACTCTTTTTGTCCTCTAGAACCCTTGCCGTAAGGGATTCAGTCAAAAATTTTAGATGTAAAACAGCTTAAGTTCGTTTCAAAACTTAAAGAGCAATACCAAAGATCTCTGCATCACTTTCCAGGCAAGGCTTTTAGCCAAACAGCCATCGAGAGTTAGTGCTGATTTACACATTTAGCTCGAAAATAATGAATTAAGCTAAAGGATAGAAGATAAACACAAATATGATGCATAGTGTTTTTTTATCTATAGAATTATACTGGTCTAGGTGGGTCTATGGAAAGTAAAGAGCGTGAAGCAATGTTAGAATTCGGGCGAGGTCGGCATTTAGAAGTAGCCGATTCAAGGTACGATCCTGACATGTTGGCAACAGTTATCTCTCCCGGCCCCCCAACCATATCACGATCTGTTTCATCTTCCGAAGCTACGCCAGCATGCAAACCGATCGAACAAATTAGCGATGGCAATCAACTGCTTGCCATCATCATTTCTCGAAATTTTAACAAGCCAGGAACTCATTTCTTTACGCCTGACGATCTGTCGCAACAGTTAGGATATATGCGCCATCCAGCCGGCAAGATCGTTGAGCCGCACATTCATCTACCGATCGTCCGCGAAGTTCGATATACTCAGGAAGTATTATTTATCAAACAAGGGAAACTGCGCGTAGATTTGTACAACGATCGACAGCAGTACCTCAAAAGTCGAATTCTCCTAGCTGGAGATGTTATCCTCCTCGCCACAGGCGGTCATGGTTTTGAAGTTATTGAAGAAGTCGAGATGATAGAGGTCAAACAAGGACCTTATACTGGCAATCGCGATCACACCCGATTTATAGGCATTCAGTCACACGAGTTAACTAGAAAGACTAGCGATGAGCGTTTGACAAGCCAGAGTCGTGCAGCAATATTAAAGGAGCCAGCGTATATCAGCGATCGAGACTATTTTCGCTCATGGCAAGACTACATTAATGAATTCAATTCCAGTTAACGAACCTCTATTAAGAGGCAACGAGCAGAAATATTTAGCCGAGTGTATTGAGACTGGTTGGATTTCCGCTGAAGGGCCATTTGTCAGGCGATTTGAATCACAATTTGCACAGCAGGTAGATCGCCAGTATGGTATCGCCGTGAGTAACGGTTCCGGTGCCCTCGATGTTGCGGTTGCTGCTTTGGGAATCGGTGTTGGGGATGAAGTAATTTTACCAACTTTTACAATTATCTCTTGTGCTGCGGCGATCGTCCGCGCTGGAGCTACCCCAATAGTGGTAGATGCCGATCCGGTGACTTGGAATATGGATGTGACCCAGATCGCCGCCAAAATCACCTCCCACACCAAAGCACTGATGGTGGTGCATATCTATGGCTTGCCAGTGGATCTAGACCCAATCTTAGCCTTAGCAGCTAAATATGGCTTAGCAGTAATTGAAGATGCTGCGGAAATGCTCGGACAGACCTATCGAAATCGCCCTTGTGGGAGTTTTGGGGATCTGAGCACCTTTAGTTTTTACCCGAACAAACACATTACAACTGGGGAAGGGGGAATGGTCGTCACTGACAATCCGCAGTTAGCCGAACGCTGTCAATCTTTACGTAACCTCTGCTTCCAGCCCCACCAGCGATTCATCCATGCAGAGCTAGGCTGGAATCTGCGGATGACTAATCTCCAGGCGGCAGTCGGCGTGGCGCAACTGGAAAGTTTAGCAGAGTTTGTAGATCGCAAACGCTCGATGGGCAAGCGTTACACGGAATTATTAGCAGATATCCCCAGTATTCAGTTGCCACTCACTCACGCTGACTACGCAGAAAATATTTATTGGGTGTATGGGATCGTCTTGAACGATGAAGTTCCCTTTGATGCCAAAGTAGCGATGCAAAAACTGGCAGAGGCGCGAATTGGGACTCGGCCTTTTTTCTGGTGTATGCATGAGCAGCCTGTGTTGCGAAGCAGGGGATTATTTGCGGGAGAATCTTATCCTGTGGCAGAAAGACTAGCGCGGCGTGGTTTCTATCTGCCTAGTGGGATGGCATTAACTGAAGCGCAAATCGATCGAGTGGCGAGCGTCCTCAAGGAGATCTTGACATGAAAGAACGGATCGCAAGAATTCCGGTGCTCAAACAGGTATACAAACAGTGGTACCAACACAAATTTGCTAATGATTGTTATGGGTGTTTTTGGGGAGTATTTGAGACTTTTGAGGAGGCGATCAGAGCGGCACCAGCTACTAAAACGATCGGCTATAATTGCCCTGAGCTAGCGCGAGCATATCAAAGAGAAATCGAGGCTCATACGTCATCTGCTGCCGATCTTGGAACAGCTAATCAAGCTCTGATGAGGTCGTTTGATTATCCAGTATTGTACTGGATCGCTCACATCCGCCAAGTAACACCGCTCGATTCGATCGAGTTTTTCGATTTCGGTGGTAATTTAGGGATTCATTTTTTAAGTTATGCCAATTACCTCGATCTTCCCAGTAGCTTGAGATGGATTGTCTGCGATCTGCCAGAAATAGTTAAACTCGGCACATCGCAGAACAAAGATTCGCGATTGACTTTTACTACCGATTTTCAATTAGCTAGTGGCAGCGATATTTTTCTTGCATCTGGGTCGTTGCAGTATGATGAAGCAGATATTGCCCTCAAAATAAATAGTCTAGATCGCAAGCCCAAACATCTATTAATCAATCGATTGGGATTATATGATGGCAGAAAGATTGTCACTCTTCAAAATGGCGGCAAAGTTTTTTATCCTCAGTATATATTCAATCGCAGTGAGTTTATCCAGTCATTACAACTAATTGGCTACGAGCTAATCGATCGCTGGGAAGATAATGTGGACAAGTGCTATATCCCATTTCATCCCGAAGTGAATGTACATTGCTACCATGGATTTTATTTTAAATTAAATACTGGAGTAAAAGCATGACTGTTTTTGGTAATTATGCGCGTTACTACGATTTGTTATATCAGGACAAAGACTACATTGGCGAAACTCAATTTATTCATCAACTAGTTCAGACTAACGCACCGGATACAGCAACCATCCTCGAACTCGGCTGTGGAACGGGCCACCATGCGATATTATTAGCAAAGGAAGGCTATAGTGTTTGTGGGGTAGATCTCAGCGCAGAAATGTTACAATATGCCAGCGAACGTCTCGATCGAGTCTCCCCAGAATTGAGGGCAAGATTAGAATTTAGTCAAGGCGATCTGCGACAAGTCAGATTCGATCGCCAGTTTGATGTCGTTCTTTCGCTCTTTCATGTCATCA
This sequence comes from Chamaesiphon sp. OTE_75_metabat_556, assembly GCF_031378165.1. Taxonomy (NCBI): domain Bacteria; kingdom Bacillati; phylum Cyanobacteriota; class Cyanophyceae; order Gomontiellales; family Chamaesiphonaceae; genus Chamaesiphon; species Chamaesiphon sp. OTE_75_metabat_556. The sequence continues at coordinate 6,873 of NZ_JANNDR010000564.1, read as the reverse complement.
GCTATCAAACTACTAATGCAGATTTATTAGCGGCATTTACTACTGCAAAAATGCATCTCAAGCCAGGTGGATTATTGATCTTTGATGTCTGGTATGGTCCGGCGGTACTGAGCGATCCGCCAACTGTGAGAGTCAAACGTCTGGAGAATGAATCGATTCAAGTAACTCGAATTGCCGAACCAATCGTCTACCCAAATAAAAATTTAGTGGCTGTTAATTATCACGCGTTTGTTAAAGATAAAAATAGTAGTGCGATTGATGAACTCAGCGAAACTCATACCATGCGCTACTTGTTCAAACCCGAATTAGAATTATTATTCAGCCAATTGCAAATGCAGATCGTCGATGATCGAGAGTGGTTGACCGATCGCCGATCGGGACTGAATACATGGGGAGTTTATTTTATAATTAGAAATTAAATGAAAGTAGCTTTATTTGTCAGTAGCTCTACACCTGAAGCTGGCGGTAGTTATACTTTCGAGCAGCAGTTACTCGATACTTTGTTGAAATCTCATGCCGAAAGCAGACATACATTTATTTTGTACGCATCAGACCGATCGGGGTCTAGTTATATACTAAATTCCGATCTGAAAACAGTGCCCGATCGAATAGTTGTCCCGCAAGGTGTTAAGTCTAAAATATTAGGACTGGCAAAAAGCATATTACGTAAATTACCGTATTCGATCGGCGATTTATTGGCCGATCAAAGGCGCACAAAATATATAATAAATTCATTAAAAACCGATCAAATCGACATAATTTTATCTCTAACGCCTAATTGCCCTACTCTTGAATATCCTTATATCATTACCGTCTGGGATTTACAACACAAGCTCCAATCATATTTTCCCGAAGTTAGTGAATCGGGTGAATGGGACAGACGGGAGAAATTTTATGCCAAAATATTGAGTCGGGCGGCATTTATTATTACAGGAACAGAGACGGGCAAAGCGGAAGTCCAAAGATTTTATCAGGTTCCTGCCCAAAGGATTAGGGTAATTCCTTTTTTTACACCACAAGTGGAATCAACTGACGATCCAATCGATCGAGATATCTCGATCGCATACAATCTCCCCGATCAATATTTATTCTATCCCGCTCAATTTTGGCCGCACAAGAACCATGTCAATTTGCTATTAGCGATTAAATGTTTAAAGGAAAAATACAATCTAGAACTGCCATTAGTTTTAGTTGGCTCAGATAAAGGAAATGAATCCTATGTCAAATCGATCGTGCAAGAGCTAGATCTATCAGCGCAAGTATCTTTCCTGGGGTTTGTGCCTAGAGCAGATATGGCACTACTCTATCGGAATGCTTTTGCCCTAATTTTTCTGTCATTCTTTGGGCCGGATAATCTCCCACCACTCGAAGCAATGGCGTTAGGTTGTCCGGTAATTGCTGCTAATGTCTCCGGTGCAACAGAGCAGCTAGGAGATGCGGCTTTACTCGTCGATCCCAAACAGCCGGAGGAAATTGCTGCTACCATCAATACTCTATTTACAGACTCGATGCTCCGTCAAAATCTCATCGACCGTGGTTTAAAAAGGGCGAACCAGTGGACGACAAAAGATTATATTCAAGAAATTTTTGCCATGCTTGATGATTTTGAAACAATTAGATATTGTTGGGAGTAGCGATCGGCACGAGCGAAAATCGCTAAATTCAATCGGTTTATCGGCAGCAATTCTCTCCACATTTAATCCGAGAGAATGTTTGAAAATTTCACATGACTGCTATTCTACTAACTTTTTAAACCGTTTCTTACCGACCTGTAATACCTTGCCAACTAGTGAAGATGCATCGTCATAGGTCAGCTCGATGTCACTAATCGGTTGTCCATCCAATTTAACGGCACCGCCTTGAATTTGGCGTTTAGCATCGTTGCTACCAGAACACAAACCGCTAGCTGCTAAAAGTTGGAAGATTTTGGCGGGGAAATTGACATCAGCAAGTGAAAATTCGGGGATGCTGTCGCCTCCAGCACCTTGACCCGGTTTGGTAATCAGGGCGATCGCGTCGGCTTGGGCTTGGGTCGCTTGTGTCGATCCGTGATACTGGGTAACTACGGTTAAGGCGAGGAGTTTCTGCGTCTCTCTGGGGTTCTCTGGCAGTCGATCAATATCTAAGTCGGTCAACAGTGTAAAGTAATCTTTGATGATGTTGTCGGGCGTTTTCTCTAGCTTGGAGTACATACTCAGTGCGTCTTCGCCTAAGCCGACATAATTATTCAGGGATTTGGACATTTTTTGCACCCCGTCGGTACCGAGTAAGATCGGCATTAGCAATCCAAATTGGGGCGTTTGGCCGAAATGACGTTGTAAATCTCGCCCGACAACTAAGTTAAACTTTTGGTCGGTGCCGCCGAGTTCGACATCAGCTTGGACGGCCACCGAATCATAACCCTGCATCAAGGGGTAGAGAAATTCATGAATGAAAATTGGTGTTTCTTGCTCGTAGCGGAGCGCGAATCCTTCTTTGGCGAGCATTTGGCCGACGGTCATCGTCGATAGTAGTTCGAGCGTCTGACCGAGATCTAATTTTGCCAACCATTCCGAGTTGTAGCGGACTTCCAACCTTCCCGGCGTCTCAAAATCGAGAATTGGCCGCACCCGATCGAGATAAGCTTCAGCATTGGCGGTAACTTGGGCAGGAGTCAATTGGTTGCGAACTTCTGATTTCCCAGTCGGATCGCCAATCCGCGCGGTAAAGTCACCGATAATCAGTACCGCAGTATGTCCGGCATCTTGGAACGATCGCAGCTTGCGCAGGGGAATACTATGGCCGAGATGGATATCTACCCCAGTCGGATCGATACCCAGCTTGACACGCAATGGTCGATCTGTTTGAGCCAGTCGAGTAGCGAGATTTTCCGCCGGATCGGTAGCATTGGGTTGATGGGGAAAAATCTCACTCACCCCCCGAAATAACCAATCGAATCGATCTGAGGCTGGCACGGATACACTCACAGTCATATAAATGATGAAAATCGAACGGGATCTCGAAATAGTTGCAAGTTAAGCTTATTATAGTTATTTACCAAAACTGAAATATTTTTAGATCCTGATTGATATTTCTAGCTACCAATCCACCTGCATCGGTGACAGATCGGCTACGATTGCCTTCAGATCGATCGCCAGTGCCTACTCGGAATTGATTGTCCCTAACTTGAGAGAGAAAAGATCCTAGTGTCTTCTAGAGCTTTAAACAAACAAAACCCCAAACAGCAACCCGAACCGATGGGGCAAAAGCCTGAAAAGGGCAACTTCTTCGGCGGGATTGGGCAAATTGCTGGCGGTACGATCTTAGGTGCCACCATGCTGGCTAGTTCGATCGTTGCTGGTGGATTGGTCGGCTTGGCAATTAGCTTTCGCAACTTACCCGACGTCCGCGTACTCCGCAGTTATGCGCCGACGGAAACTACCTATATCTATGATATCAAAGGGGTACAACTCGCCAGCCTCCACGATGAAGCCAATCGGGAAGTTGTTCCGCTCAACCGGATTTCGCCCAATTTGAAACGCGCGTTACTGGCGATCGAAGACGATCGATTTTACTACCATCAAGGGGTCAATCTGGCGGGGGTCGGCCGCGCGCTGAGTGCCAACTTCAAAAAAGGGAGTGTTAGTCAGGGTGGTTCGACGATCACGATGCAGTTGATCAAAAACTTATTCCTCTCCCAAAAACAACAACTCAGCCGCAAGTTAGCCGAAGCAGTCTTATCGATTCGCCTCGAACAAATTTTTCGCAAAGACGAAATTTTGGAAATGTACCTCAATCAAGTCTATTGGGGGCACAATAATTATGGCGTCGAAACTGCCGCCCAAAGCTACTTTAACAAACATGCCTCCGAGCTGAACCTCGCCGAAGGGGCGATGATGGCTGGTGTGATCGCCGCCCCTGAAAAATATAGTCCCTTTACTAACTATAAAGTCGCCAAAAAGCGGCAAGAACAAGTTTTGGCGAGGCTGGTTGAGGTAGGCTGGATTACGCCGGCCGAAGAGAAAAAAGCCAAAGCATACAAGCTCAAACTCGGTAAAATCAAAACCTGGCAAACGAGTAAATTGCCCTATGTCACCGATGCCGCGATCGAAGAACTCAACCAACGCTTTGGGCGCGAAACCGTCCGTAAAGGCGGGATGCGGATTCAAACCACGATCGACTATAACTTCCAAATCGCCGCCGAAAAAGTCGTCCAAAATGCCTACGATCGATTGGGACGCAGTAAGTACCAAATCAGTTTGGTGGCAGTCGATCCGCGCACGCATTTTATCAAAGCAATGGTCGGGGGGGTCGATTACAAAAAAAGTAATTTCAACCGCGCCATGTATGCCAATCGGCAACCCGGCTCCTCATTCAAACCTTTTGTCTTTTACACTGCTTTTGCCACTGGCAAATTTTCGCCAGAATCCACCGTCTACGATGCTCCCGTCCGCTATCGCGATGGCAGCGGCTACTATTCGCCCCGCAACTATGGTGGTGGCTATTCTGGTGCCATGAGTATCCGATCGGCACTGATGAACTCCACCAACGTGCCAGCGGTCAAAATGGGTAAAGAAGTCGGCTTGGATAAAGTCATTCAAACTTGCCGAACACTAGGTATCAAAAGCCCGATCGAGCCAGTGGTATCCTTACCCTTGGGCGCAGTCGGTGTAACTCCCGTCGAGATGGCTGGTGCCTTTGCCACATTTGCTAGCAACGGTTGGCAATCCGAAACGACCACAATTTTGCGCGTCACTGATAGTGAAGGTAATATCTTGCTAGATAATACCCCCCAACGCCAGCTCGTCCTCAATTCCTGGGCGACAGCGCAAATCAACAGTGCCCTCCAGTCAGTAGTCAGCAGTGGTACTGGTAAAGAAGCCTATCCTGGCCGTCCCGCCGCCGGTAAAACGGGAACGACTTCTTCAGAGCGAGATGTCTGGTTTGTGGGCTACGTGCCCCAGCTAGCTGCCTCTGTATGGATTGGGAAAGATGACTTCACCCCCCTCGGTCGAGGTGTCACTGGTGGTACCTATGCCGCACCGATTTGGCGGAGTTTCATGCGCGAGGCACTCCAAAATGAACCGGTTGAAGCTTTCGCATCCCCAGCGAAATTCAAGCGTCCTGGCAGCTAACCACAATCCCACCTTCACCCCACCGTTGACAGCTTCAGCAACATGAATAGACCGATCGGAATTGACCTGTTTGCTGGTGCTGGCGGAATGTCACTGGGTTTCGAGCAGGCTGGATTCGATATTGTCGCCGCAGTCGAAATCGATCCGATTCATTGTGCGACGCATGAGTATAACTTTCCAGCGACGACGACAATTTGTGCCAGTGTCACCGATCTGACTGGTGCGGACATCCGCCGCCGCGCCAAATTGGGAAATAAAGATATCGATGTAGTCATGGGTGGCGCACCCTGTCAGGGTTTTTCCCTCATGGGAAAACGCGCTTTTGACGATCCGCGCAATCAACTAGTCTTTCACTACGTGCGGATCGTCCGAGAATTACAGCCTAAATATTGCGTCTTTGAAAACGTTAAAGGGCTAACCCTCGGTGCGCACGCCCAGTTTCTCTCGGAGTTAATTGCGGCTTTGGGGGCAGCGGGTTATGATGTGCTGACACCGTATCGGGTATTAAATGCTGCCGACTATGGCGTCCCACAGGATCGACGGCGGTTGTTTTTGGTCGGGACGCGGCAGGGTTTAACATTACCGATATATCCAGAATCTCACCCAGAGCGAGTTACAGTCTGGGATGCGATCGGCGATCTGCCAAATGCCGAGCAGTTTGACGCCTTATGGCACCAAGATTTCGTCTCGACACAATGGGAGACGACTAGCTCCTATGGTCGCAAATTACGCGGCATCGATCGCGATTCTAAGGATTATAGCTACCCCCGTCACTTCGATCCCAATCTCCTCACCTGTAGCATCAGAACCAGGCATAACCCCGCTTCTCGATCGCGATTTGCCGCCACCAAGCAAGGGAAAACCGAATCCATCAGCCACTTTCGCCGTCTCGATCCCGATGGGCTGTGCAATACGCTCCGTGCGGGTACCGATAGTGCCAGAGGCGCACATACATCACCTCGTCCGATTCATCCCTGGTTGCCCCGCGTCATCACGGTACGGGAAGCCGCGAGATTGCATTCTTATCCCGACTGGTTCCGTCTGCACTCCACGAAATGGCATGGCTGTCGGCAAATTGGCAATAGTGTCCCGCCACTTCTGGCGCGAGCCTTGGCCAGTGAATTGATCGGAGCGCAGGGAATTAAACCATCAAAGCCGAAGAAAATTCTCGATCGCGGTCACGATCGACTGCTATGTTTTGATATGACTAGTGCGTCGAGATATTTCAAAGTTCCACTAGACACAATCGCCCAACGAGATCGCAAAATACTCACAGTAGCAGCGGAAAAATCACCAGAATAGTCATTCCACATCAAACAATTTTTCCTCACTACTAGGCTCAATCATGATGAATATTAGCCAACCGATCGATCTGATTATTCTCTCCAATGGCCCTGGCGAAGTCACTACTTGGGTACGTCCCGTTGTCAAAGCATTACGCGCGAAACTGGGTATTGATCGATCTCAGATGCGGATCTCGGCAATCTTGGCACCATGCCCGAATGCTAGTGGTAAAGAAGCCCAGATTTTAAAAACCTATCCAGAGATCGATCGGGTTCAGGGTGCGGAGCATTTTACCAATTTTTTAGTATGGGGAAAAACTGTCGAAAATTGGGATTGGCGATCGCGCGGGATAGTTATTTTCCTGGGTGGCGAGCCATTTTTCCCAGTAATTATTGGCAAGCGATTGGGTTATCAAACCGTAGTTTATGCCGAATGGACGGCTAGATGGCATAATTTAATCGATCGATTTGCCGTG
>NZ_JANNDR010000554.1:0-27215 GCF_031378165.1 Chamaesiphon sp. OTE_75_metabat_556 | reverse complement strand
GTCGATCGACAAGCCAGAGTGATTCGGGATTGGCAAATTATCGATCGCTTAGAAACCGATTCTTTAGCTGATTTCGTTAGAGATTGGTATCGACAATCGATATTTGTCGGCATTGACAAGCATCCAAATTTTGACCAGCTTATTCAACGTAGAATTGCGACGAATCGAGCGGACGATCTAATTAAGTCATTAGAACATGCTGGATTGGGAATGCAGCCATATTTGGGCGATAGGTTAAAACGCCACGATCGACCGATTTCATTAATCGTCGGCGCACTCGATCGGAAATTTGTCGAGATAAATCGTCAGATCGCGCACTCGTGTCCGCAGATTACGATCGAAATTGTCCCCACTTGCAGTCATAATGTCCATTTCCAAAATCCGCAAGCTTGGATCGATTGCTTGAGATTGGCTGGCGATTAAAGATGAAAAATTTATTTAGACACAAGCCATACTCTCTTGAACCATAAACCATGAAACCAGAGGATACCCCCTGTCATTATTAGTGGGAACAAAGGGAGACGTCGATGAGTTGATACATTCAGTGTGGTCAGATGTGGATCGGCAATAAATGTCCTAATTCGCTCGATTTGACCTTCTAATTGAACTGTGGCATCGCCACTCCAGTTTCTTGTTAAGGGAATCTCTGTTTTATCGATCGTAATTAAACCAATCCGATGTTTTCCTTTCCGTTGGCGATCGATAATATCAATCCCGGCTAATTGTGCCTTGGGAATTTCCAAAACTCTAGTTTCGCCAGGAACGGTTTCTCCAGAAATCTTACAGACTACTTGGACTGGATTGGGTTGACAATTGAGACTAACTGTTTCCCAATAAATAGCGATCGTTAATAGCAGCCAGAATGAAGGCACGATCGACATCAAAGCAGTGTTAGCTAATTTTTCTTTCAAATGCATACTTATTACCGCGCCAGAATCCTCGCTTTCAGTATGCCCAAGATTTGAATCGAAATAAAAGAATTACTCTTCGGGTGAATATGATTCGGCAGATGTCGATATTGTCTGAACTGTGGTGACGATCGATTGGCTGGGAATAGCATCGATCTGGATCCGTCGATCGTTAATTACCGGAACGCCAGTTAGTTGACTCCAGATATAGTCTCGTTGATTGATGAATAGAATACTCACTAGCGTAAGGGAAACGCCACACCATTGGAGTAAATCGAGGCTTTCTCCCAAAAATAAACTGCCAAATAATAACGCGAATACTGGTGTCAAAAAAGTCAAAGAACTTAAGCTAGTCAGATTACCCTTGGCCGCAAAGTAGAAAAATAACCCATAGGCGATCGCACTACCAAATACTGTCGAGTAAGCGATCGCCAGCCAATCAGAACTAGTAATTGCCATCCATTGATTTGACTCCAAATAGCACGAACCGATCGCCAATGGTACCCCGCCGAGAATCATGTGCCAGCCCGTAGCAATCACCGGATCGACATATTTGGTCACAAACGGGACTAAGATCGTGCCTACCGCCATTGACAGGGCAGCTAGGAGCATCAACCATTCACCGCGATTGAATAATCCCGACAGATCGAATTGACTATTTAAGGGACTAGTGGCAATCTGACTCAACCACTCTACTGGCAACCCGATACAACTAATCCCCAGTACTCCCAGCACCAGCCCACAAATCCCGATCGCGCCAATTCGCTCTTCAAATAACCAAGCGGAGAGCACGGCTACTGCCAATGGCTGCGAGTCGATCATCACCGAACCCAATCCCGCATTCGTCCTCACCAGTCCAGTCGCCAGAAACCCCTGAAATAACGTCCCATCGATCAGTGCAAACAGCAAGATCCACCCCCACGCTTGCCAGCTCTGCGGCGGCGATCGCTTGACACGGGGATCGCTTCCCCCTAGCGGGATTGCCGCAAACAGCAATACCAACAGCCCCGCTGGCATCAATCGGATTGCAGCCATGAACAAAGGCGTTGTATGTGGCATCACCCCTTTCATGGCCACCATCGCTGTCCCCCATAGAAAAAAGGGCACGACCAACAAAATCGGTGTTAAGCTGAAGGAGTCTGAGGGCTGTTTTAACTGCATGAATACTTAAATTGCGGCTCTTAACAAATTGTATATTTTCTTTATAAACTCTGCTAGTAATCAGGGAATAGTGAATTGGAACTGCGTGCTTTCTTCTCCCTAACCCCTAACCCCTAACCCCTAACCCCTAACCCCTAACACCTAACCCCTAATTTATGTTCTGGCCGTTTAATCAGAAAGCTACAAAACAAATTGCCCGAATTGAAATTGCTGGAGCGATCGGGAGTAGTACGCGCAAGGCCGTGTTGAAGGCACTCAAAGAAGTCGAGGAACGCAAATATCCTGCCTTGTTACTACGGATCGATAGTCCTGGTGGAACTGTCGGCGACTCGTACGAGATTTATCAAGCACTCCAACGCCTGCAATCGAAGGTCAAAATCGTTGCTAGTTATGGCAATATTTCGGCTTCTGGGGGTGTCTATATCGGGATGGGTGCGCCGTACATTATGGCTAATCCTGGCACCCTTACAGGCAGTATCGGCGTGATTCTGCGCGGTAATAATTTAGAGAAGTTACTCGATCGCGTGGGTGTCTCGTTTCAGGTAATTAAATCTGGCCCTTATAAAGATATCTTGTCGTTCGATCGCCAATTAACTGCCCCAGAGGAACAAATTCTCCAAAGTTTAATCGATAATACTTACGAGCAATTTGTCCAGACTGTGGCCGAATCTCGCCATCTCGATCCCGAAACGGTGAGAACTTTTGCCGATGGTCGGATTTTTACTGGCGAACAAGCAGTAGAATTTGGGGTGGTCGATCGACTGGGATCGGAAGAGGATGCCAGACTATGGGCAGCGGAATTAGCCGGATTAGATCCCCAAAAGGCTAAACTTCAGACGATCGAAGAGCGAAAACCTTTATTAACTAGAATATTACAAAGTCAAGTTTCTGGGTTCTCAACAGTAGTATCGGCCGCAGATTGGGTACAATTTGAATTAAGCACTAGCGGACAACCTTTGTGGTTATATCGTCCTTAAATGGTGTGACCTATATAAAAATTTGCGGAGGGTGATGGCGTGGAGTGGCAGATGAGAGCAATTCGAGGGGCGACGACAGCAAGTGAAAACACAGAGAGCGCAATCTCTATTGCTGTTAGCGAACTTTTACAAGAATTAGAGTATCGCAATCGGATCGATCCCGATCGCATCATCAGTGTCATCTTTACGGCTACCAAGGATTTAGATGCGGTCTTTCCTGCCGCCATCGCCCGTCGCATTTATCCTAATTGGCAAGATGTCGCCCTGATGGACGTCCAACAAATGCACGTCGAAGGCAGTCTCGCTCGTTGCATCCGCTTCCTGATCCACGCCCATCTCCCCGCCGATGCGAAGATTTATCATCCCTATTTACACGGCGCGCGCCATTTACGTCCCGATCGAATAAACCCTAAACTCGATTTGCCCGTAATTGCCCACAAGCAGCATTAGCACCTAAACCTTTGGAATAACGGACGCTGACGGCGATATGTTGGCGTTCGAGGACATCGACGAAATCTTTGATATCTCTGGGTGTGGGTCGATCGAAATCGGCATCGTCGATCGGGTTGTAGGGAATTAGATTAACATGGGTTTGGAAACCACGGAGTTTAGTCGCTAATTCGGCTGCTTGTGCGGGATCGTCGTTGACACCAGCGAGGAGGATATATTCGACGCTCAGTCTTCTACCCGTAATCCGGACATAATCACGACATTCATCGAGCAGATCGTCGATCGGATAATGTTCCGCAGTCGGGACTAATTTGGTGCGGAGTCTTTGAGTCGGGGCGTGAAGACTGACAGCGAGGGTGACTTGGAGTTCGTGTTCGGCGAGTTCGTGGATTTTGCCAGGAATACCCACTGTCGATACAGTAATCGATCGCTGGGAAATGCCGATGTCTTTGTTGATACAATTAACCGCTGTGACGACATTCCCTAAATTGGCCAATGGTTCGCCCATACCCATGAAGACGACATGACTGACACGCTCCTGAAAATCTTCTTGCACTGTCAATACTTGATCGATAATTTCATGGGGATAGAGATGGCGAGTAAATCCGCCCTTGCCTGTCGCACAGAAGGTACAAGCCATCGCACAGCCGACTTGAGACGATACGCACACCGTCAACCGCTTGGAGGTGGGAATGCCGACAGCTTCGACGATTTGGCCATCTTGAAGCTGGAGTAAGTACTTAACTGCACCATCGCTAGCGACAGCCCGATGATGGATCTTCGATCGACCGATTGGGGTATCTTTAACAGATTCGCGCCATTGCTTGGAAAATACGGTAATATCAGCTAGCGATTTGGCACCCTGCTGATAGATCCATTGATATAGCTGTTTGCCCCGATAAGCTGGCTGTCCTTGCTCCTGCACCCAGGTAGTCAATTCTGCTAAACTCATGCCTAGTAATGGTGTAATCGTGGTTTGAGGCTCGGAATCCAAAGTAATGACAGACATGGTATGGAAAAGTTATGGTTACGAAAGGAAGCGAACTAGGGAATACTAGGCAGAGATCAGCACTCGAAAATATGGCGATAGCCTAGAAACTCAACCATCAAATCGGTGCTGCTATCTTTAGCTCGAAACCCTATTCTAACTGAATAGCTTGCCTTGCTGTCACCACGATCTCAACTTTTTGCCGATCGGTTCTGTGATTTCAACATATTTGATGGCAACGTTCGATCGACTGGATCGATGCTCAGTTTTTTATATTTATTCACATAATAATTTCGATTCCCTCATCCCTCACTCTAATATGGCTAGATCGATCGAACAAGTCGGACAAGATTTAATTCACCTCAAAAAAGTTAGTAGTGAAATCGGTACGGAACTAAATACTACCTATCAGAGTTATTTTGCGGCGTTGTCACCAACACTCAAGCAACAGTCAATTCAGAGTTGTTACTATTTATGTACGACCTGCTATCCAGACGCTTTTTTAAAATTAAATTATAATCAGCGATCTCAATTACTCAAAACATTGCAACGCGTTATTGGTAATGTTATCAATAACTTGATGATTCGATCTATACCATCAACTCTAAAAGATCGTCATAGTGATGATGATGAACCAACTGGAGAATTAACTTCGATCTCGATGATGCCAACTGACTGGTTTGCTACGCCGACTTCCCTATCGACTTGGCAACAAAATTTAGAAGCAGAAATAACTCATAGTTTGAAGGAAATTTCTTATAAAGTAAATCTCCTCTTACAACAGGCCCGAGTCATGCCAGCAAATATTCCCAAGCCGATTTTAGAAGCAAGTCCCGAAGCAGATCGGCGGGGCGAAAGTATGCCCAATGTTCCCAATTTATTAAGTATCTTACTAGAGCAAGAAATGGATGAGTCACAGCTCGATCATCCATTAGTTGGTGAAGCTGCCAATGGCACCGAACAGTCGGCTTGGATGGGTAACGAACCTAGTCTCGAAGATCGAGATGAGTATCCGCAGCTCGTGCAGATTCATAGTCTCTACCTCCGGTTGACAGAGGTTGAATTTGCAGATGTTAATGTCTTAGGCTTACGTAAGAACATCGATCGAATTGCGAATAAAGTTAGGATGTTAAAACGTGAATATTCTCATAAACAACAAGAATTAAAAATTGCCGAAGCAGAATCAGCTTGGCGCAATAGTTGGTTTGAGAATTAATTAGTGACAAGTCGATTTTTATTTATTTACTTTACTGAGAATCGATGTCCGCAGCACCAGACTGGTTAAGAATTCAAAAAGCTTTGGCGATCGAAGCGCAATATGGCTACACTGATTTAGTCGGGCAACAATATCGCTTCGGTGAATTTTTGTGCTTGAGTTTCGGTCAACCGCCAACTCATACTAGCTTCAAAGATCGCCAACATTGGCGCGAATTAGCCTTTGAATTTGCTAAGTATCATGAGCTGACATTAGCAGAGCGAAAAGGATTAATTGCTAAAGCTAGTCAATTTCTAACGATCGCTAAACAAGTAGCAGACGCACAAATCGATCGATCGCCATCAAATTTAGCCGCAGTTAGTGAATCTCGTCCCCAACTAAGTCTAAATAGATCGCCAGCAATTCCCAAGGTTTCACCCGCACCAATTGAGACGACTCATCACGATCCGACCTTAACACTCGATCGCTATCTGCGCGATCTTCCCAAAATTGGCATCCGTAAGGCGGAAATTTTAGCCAGACTGGGATTATTAACCGTCAAGGATGTTTTATATTACTATCCGCGTGATTATATCGACTATGCCAAACAGATAAATATTATCGAACTAGAACCAGGAACGACCGTAACTCTAGTCGGGATCGTCCGCAAAATTAACTTCTTCACCAGTCCCAAAAACAAAAAACTTAACGTCTTAGAAATCACCATCAAAGACGAAACCGGACAACTGAAAATCAGCCGCTTTTATGCCGGGACGCGCTATAGTGGGCGCGGGTGGCAAGAATCATTAAAACGTAAATATCCCGTCGGCAGTTGGATTGCTGCATCGGGATTAGTTAAGCAAGGTAAATATGGCATCAATTTAGACAATCCCGAAATTGAAGTCCTAGCCGATGCCGATGCCAGTGTTTCTTCGCTCAAAATTGGCCGCGTGTTACCAGTTTATCCATTAATTGAAGGCATCTCCGCCGAAACAGTCCGCGAAGCGGTAGTGACAGTTTTGCCGGCGGCGAATAAGTTAACAGATCCTTTGCCCACAGTCGTGCGCGAGCAATATGGCTTGGTGGATTTAGTAACATCGATTCAAAATATTCACTTTCCCACAGATAGCGATGCCAAAGAATCTGCGCGGCGGCGATTGATTTTTGATGAATTTTTCTATCTGCAATTGGGCTTTTTACAACGTCGCCATCTATTGCGTCAGATTCAGACTCAAGCCATGATTACGCCCACTGGCGCATTAATCGATCGGTTTAGGGAGATGTTGCCCTTTCAACTCACCAACGCTCAACAGCGAGTTGTGAGTGAAATTTTAGGCGATCTCCAACAGCCCGCACCGATGAATCGTTTAGTTCAAGGAGACGTCGGTTCGGGGAAAACAGTGGTGGCAGTGATGGCAATTCTCGCCGCGATTCAGTCGGGTTATCAAACAGCCTTAATGGCTCCGACGGAAGTTTTAGCCGAACAACATTACCGCAAACTAGTCGGCTGGTTCAATCTGCTCCATCTCCCCGTCGAACTCTTGACTGGTTCCACTAAAGCCGCCAAACGCCGGAAGATTTATAGCGAGCTAGAAACGGGCGAACTGTCGATCGCGGTTGGCACCCATGCTTTAATTCAGGATAAAGTCAACTTCCGCAATCTCGGCTTAGTCGTCATCGACGAACAGCATCGCTTCGGTGTCTTTCAGCGTGCTAAATTGCAGCAAAAAGGCTCCCAGCCGCACGTTCTGACAATGACCGCTACACCCATCCCCCGCACCCTCGCCCTCACCCTCCACGGCGATTTAGACGTCAGCCAGATTGACGAATTACCAGCCGGCAGACAGCCAATTCAAACAAATGCGATTAATAGCCGCCAGCGGAGTCAGGCATACGAACTCATGCATCGTGAAATCGCCCAAGGGCGACAGATCTACGTCGTGTTGCCCCTTGTAGAAGAGTCCGAAAAACTCGATCTCCGCGCCGCCACAGAGGACCACGAACGATTAGCTACTGAGATATTCCCCCAATATCAAGTTGGGCTACTCCACGGGCGGATGAGTTCAGCAGATAAAGATGCCGCACTCGGAGCATTCCGCGATAACGTCACTCAAATCATCGTCTCGACAACTGTGATTGAAGTCGGCGTAGATGTCCCCAATGCCACGGTGATGCTGATTGAAAATGCCGAACGCTTCGGTTTGTCACAACTCCACCAATTACGCGGACGCGTCGGGCGGGGCGCACATCGCTCCTATTGTCTGCTGATGAGTGGTAGTACTTCGAGCAACGCCAAGCAACGTTTACAAGTGCTAGAACAGTCCCAAGATGGCTTCTGGATCTCCGAGATGGATATGCAATTGCGCGGCCCTGGGCAGGTGCTAGGCACCCGCCAATCGGGGATGGCGGATTTTGCTTTAGCCAGTTTAGCTGAAGATGGCGAGGTACTGACGATCGCGCGGGATGCAGCAGAGAAGGTGATTTTACAGGATCGAGATTTGAGTCAGTCGCCACGATTAAAAGCGGAGTTAGATTATCGCTTTCAGAAACTAATGGGGGGAAGTATTTTAACTTAAATTTTGGGGCATCTGAACTTCTTTAATTCTAGTTGTTAAAATAATTGTTTTTACAAAAACGATCAAAGTTTTAGATCGTAAAATTCAGATCGAAAATCAGCTAAAAACGTTTTTTAATGCCGCGATCGATGGCGAAAAAAAGTAACCGCCGCCAGTGGGAATTACCCAATCGATCGGGATTTCAATTGTTGCCATCGAGCCGTCAGTGCCCCTCAACTCAAATTTGCGGGTGCGATCGTTCCCCGGTTCCTGATTCTGACCGACGATCGGATCGTGACCACCACCGGGCGGCGGATTTACTTCGAGGTTAGACCAATCCTGAGTTAAGAACTCAAACTGATTTTCAATGGAAGTTTGATAAGAAATAAACAGCAGCCCTCGTTCTGCTGCCAGTTCGTCAGCCGTAGGCTGCAATGGATCTAATAAGGGATCGCCAAATGGAATTCCCCGCCGGATCAGGTGACGGGTCAGAGTATCGCTAGCACCGCCGACATCTGTAGCCATGTCGCGAGGGTTAACTTTCCGAACATGAGCGGCAAAAGGACATACAGACCCAAACGTAGATTGTACTGCTTGGGGAAAACCATCACCAGGATAGTTAGCAATCGGGATCAGGGGCAGTTTTTGGGTATCGACCCCATACAGAAAATGATTATTAGCAAGACTATCCTTGGCCAGATCTGGATTGTCCGCTAGGGGAGAGCGCATCAATGGCGCACCACTCGGCCATCGTCCCACAAATTTTGTGGCTAAAAGTTCGGCGGTGATGTTGGCAAAACCAGGCTGTTGGGACAGTTTGGCTGCCGTCTGCTCCATGAAGTTCCAAAAAGCGGGCACATCCTGAAGCAACCGGCGGCAGACGAGAAATGAGCCGTTTTTAGTCCAACTGGGCGAGAGTTTCAGTGGCTTTTGGGGTTGAATCGGATCGTCAGCTCGTTGGAGTTGATAACCCAAAACAAACTGTCCCGGCCAAATTAGGGGTTGACCTGGTTTGGCAAATTCAGCAGCCTCAGGGACTGTGGGGTCGAGCAGTCTGGGGGTTAAAAAATCCTTGGCAGTTTTGGAGATTCGCCCCCGCACCCCAGGTTGGGAGATGCCATCTTTGAAGCCAAAATGCTCGTGTCCAGGTAAATCCGATCGAGTCGCGCCCGGTTGCTCGCAGATGATTTCCAAGCCCTTCGTACCATCTTTAAGCAGTGGTAGCGAGGAGATTGTCGATCGAATCCGCGTAACTTCGGCATTGAGATGGGCTGGATCGTCGCTGGCAATAATTAGCAGTAGATCGGGATACTTGCTCGCATCAGTACCCCCAACCACCCAGCGATCTGGATGTCCGATTGCCGTTGGATCGGTAGGATCGCCCAGGAGACTCGATCGAGTGGGCAATCCAATCCGAAAGGGATCGCCAGGATCGAATCGATCGGCATCGGTGGCTGGCACCAGTTTTTGAATGCCTGCATAGGTAAAGGCAATATTAAGCCAAGTGGCAACCAAACCTGGTGGATCGGCTCCCTGGCGATGGCGCAAGGTACGGAAGAGATTGTTGAACATTAGCACTTCTGCGACTGTCGCAATCCGGGGAACGAGATTGCCAATCCAAGTCTTGGCGATCGCGCGATCGTGGATTTTCAGAAATAAACACATCTGAAAATCTTTATTGAATCCAGCCAAACTATTGCCTTGGATCTCGTCGATCTCCAGTAGATCCTCAGCGGGCAATTTAATGGCGGTGGGTTTAGGATCTGGCATAAACTTAATCTAAACTCCGCACCGACACATGTCCCTGTGACTGAACCAATCCGGCGGCTTGAATGCCCGCTGCCACACATGCCTGTGCGGGATTTTTGAACTTCCCTTTGCTAAAGGCTAGTCCTGTCAGTTTCATCGTAATTTTTTCGGCGATCTGTCCGCCAAATTCAATTTTTTCGCCGCCGATCGCAATATCTCCCACCACAAAGCCTTCAGCCGCAGGTACTTCATAGACAGCCCGCAGAATTTTGCCAGCAGTACCGCGCAAGATTTGCCAATATCCCGGATCGACTGGACTCCCATTCGGTTGTTTCCAACCTGTAGTATCGAGACTATCAATGTACAGTCCGACCGGATTTTGGAGGGTGACAAAAAAGCCATCGCGAGCGAGCGCATTTACCATGGCACCGATCGTCGGATCGCTGGCTCGACCTGGTGCCCCATATCGACCACAACGAATCAATTTGTCTGGATCGGTTAAAACCACACCACCCTGCTGGCGTAAAATGGTCGCTTGAGCCGCAATGTTAATCTCCGCACCCAAGGTGTTGTTGCGCTGGTTTAAGTGCATTGCGCCATTTTTTGTGTTCCATTTGTTGAGCCGATTGTAGCTCCCATTAACAAACAAATCAGCCATCAGCACTCGCGGACTGACGTATTTTTGATAGAGTGCCAGCAGCTTGTGGTTGTCGCCAGTCGCACCAGCGGTTTTGGGGCCGGTATAACTCAATGGGTACCCATGTGCGAGTGCTTCCCAATATTCTGGCCCCTCGCAGGTAAATGTGACTTTGGTAATCTTGCCAGCTTGTTTGGTGACAAACCATTCTAGATATTCATCTTGTGGTCGTTCGCCATTCGGTAGCGGTTTGTCAGCCTCTTGTCGAGCTGCGCGCTTGCTTCCAGGATGCTTGCGTTTAATCAAAGCCGGAAAGCCAGTCCAGGTAATATCTTGTTCGCTTTGAGGAGCGGTGGTATCGATTTTAGTTGGGTTATAAAACTGACTGTTGCCGACACCTAGTTCTGATTCAACTGCTTTAACTTCTTCATCAAAACTAGCAGACAAGAATTCACTCCAAGCATCTCTTTGCTGGGGAATCACATCAAAGTCATCGATATTGGCAGGTGGATCGAAACGGACAAGTTTCATATACTTAAATCCTCAATTGATATTAGGACTAGAGAGTTTTTAAAAAAATGGAATTCCCAATCCAGTAAGTGCGATCTGTTTGGCAATTACATCCAAACCAATCATTTCCTGACGGGCAGCAACGATACTGCCAGCGTCTTCCATATCGCCACTTTGATACGCTGCTCCCAGGTTGGCAAGCAGCCGATAATAGCCAGTGAGAGCTTGCTGTGCCTCGGCATTATCGCTAGGTGCGGGGGTAATATTTCGTAGATAGGGAGGTACAAAATTATTCGGCGCGGAGTCACGATCGTACGAGCTGAGAATCGTTTGAACTTCACTAAACTTGCTGAAATGTTCCACGCCATCGGCAATAATTTTGCCAGCTAGTTGATATAAACTCTCTGGATACTGTGGCTGTCGCAGCGTTGCCAGTACACTTGCATATTGACCATCAATGCCACTACTCGGAGCTTCGACCGTGATAAAGTCAGTTAAAGTAGCGCGATCGAGTGGACGTAATTGGCGTGGCCGAACTTGACCATTTGCTATTGGAATTTCGGTAGCAACTTGCAGGGCTGGGCCGAAATTACCAGTCAAGATGCCGGTATGATCTAGTTCCCACAGGAGCTGATTTACCCACCGCAGATGACGCATTTCACCAACAGCAATTAATAGCAACTCATGACGCACAAACGTCAGATCGTCACCAAGTTTCGGCCAGGTATTGCGATCGATCTCGGCAGGAGTCAGCAGGGAGTACATCGCATAGAGATACTCCAAACACAGCACATGTTCTAACCCGGCGAGTTCGACCAATTTTGCGGCTAACTCATCGGGATTTGCATAGGGATTCGCACTCTCCGCCGTTGGGGCACGATAGATTTGGGAAATTTCTTTACCTTTGAGCACGATCGCTAATTCTTGCCATCTGGTGCTAATCTCATAGTGATCCATCTGGAAAGGGCGATTATCGCGATTAGATCCGAGCGCAGATGCCCGACTGGCTGGCGTGCGATCGGATCTGAGCCAATCGATCGGGGTATTCGCGCGGACTGGATCGGCAGAGGCTCCAGACGGCAGCGTCGGTTCGCCGAGGACATCTTCACCGAGGACGATATCGGGATGGTTAGAAGCCCAGTAATGGCAGCCACAGTCGCGGAAATCGTGTTGCCACGGCGAACAGAGACTTTGAGTGAGTTCGCCTGGTTGATAGACTGACTGGATCGTACCAGTGCGATCGTCTACAAACACCCGTCGCCAGCCATTCAATTCGACTTCGATGGTCGCTGGTGGCGTTTCGGCAGGTGCCGTGCGCCGTGCGAGTTTAATTTTGACTAAACCAGGTTCGAGCGAACGGACGAATCGCCATACAACTGCGCCACCCAATGGTTGTTTCGTCCCATCTGCGGCTATTTCAAACAAGGGAATCACAATTCCCTGTTGTTCCAGGGCATCGAGATACCAGAAACTGGTGGTAGTGCCATCCGAGATCGCATTACCAGCTTCGCCCTGAAGAGCCGCCCGCAGTTGTTGAGCTACTGGATCGAGCACTGGATTGTTAGCTTGGTTGAGATCTGGATCGCGGCGTTCGAGATTCAGCAGCCGCGCCCCACCACGCATGATATTGGGCGTCGGACTATCACTTTCCGAAATAAATTCAAACACCAGTCCGGGAAAGAAGCGACGATCGAGGTTGCGTTGGTCGAATTCTAGTCCGGGAAAGCAGTTGCCAACACCACTTTCCAGGCGGGTAGTGACGGGGTTGCCAACTACTTGTCGATCGGCTCTGGCTGTCAGGTTGCGGGGGAAAATTTTCTCGCTCATGGCTGTGGTGTGGGTGAGGTGTTAAATAGATCGGGGCGGATTGATAACAGGCGATCGTAATAACTCAAACAGTATTCCAGCCACCCGCGAATATAGTCACAACTATCGCGCCCAGACTTAATCACTTCGGCATGACAGCCGCCACCGCTCAGGTACCGCGCCCAACAAGAGCGGCAGGGTTCCTGACTATCGACTAACCGCGATTGAAGAAACCGTTCGCGAGCTGAGGCATCTAAACCATCGGCGAGTGTCCCCAACGCAAAGCGGGGATCGTCGATCGTCCGATGACAGCTAAAATAATTACCTTCCGCGCTGACGGAGACATAATTGGCCGCCGCACCGCAGGGGAGTGGCCGACAAGCACCCCGATGGATTTCTTTGAGAGCTACGGCCAGGTTGGAGAATCGAAACTGCCCGCCAGCTACTACCCGTTCCCATTCCGCCTCGGCAGCGCGAATCATTTCCTGGAGAAAAACTGACCAGTCAGCGGGCGTAAACACTAGTGCGGGGTTAGGACTCGTCCGCAACGGACTGATGCCGACTTCGGGAAAACCGATCGCGCACAGAGCCTCAACCCGTTCTAATACTCGCAAATCATCGCGCGCGATCGTCGATCGAGCGGCGATCTTGGCGCGACCGGGATTTGCCAGCAGCGGTTGCAGGTTGTGGACGATCTTGGCAAAACTGCCCGCACCCTGACGATCTGAACGATGTACATCGTTCATCCCCGCGTCACCATCGATGCTCACGGATACAGCAAAGGCATTTTCCCGCAGTAATGTCAGATCGTCTGGCGTTAGCAGCGTGCCATTCGTCGTCACCGAAAAGCCGACGGAAACACCGCAATCCGCTGCAACTGTTTTGGCAGAGTCTACACTCTGGTAGAGAGTGGCACGATTGACAAACGGCTCGCCGCCAATGAAACCGATCGTCACGCGTTTTTTGGGGGCATTCTCGATAAATTGTTTGATGGTGGCTAGGGCAATGTCGGCGGACATCGAGCGTTGCGCTCCGCCAAATCGACCTTCATCAGCGTAACAATAGCTACAAGCAAGGTTGCATGATTGAGCTAAGTTGAGGGAAATCGCACTCGGTTCGGTATCGGCGTGCCAAGCTTTAGTTAACCGATCGGTGACGGGCAGAGCCGCTTTAAGTTCGGCGATTGCCGTTTCATCCCCATTATTTAGGGCTGTAAAAAAATCGGTACTGATTTCAAATAACTGGCTATTTTCCATCACCAATACTAATGGTTTTTCACCAGCGATCGGATGAAACCAAGGTTGGGGAATTTGCGCCCGTTCATCTGGTAATAAGACTTCAGAAGGAGATTTCATCTAGTTTGCATACCTCTGGTTCGAGATTTGAATCGTCGATCGGGATGCTCGGCGGTGCTACTCTGGTTGGGGTTGAGCGCGACGGGCTAATACTCTTTCGACATGCTGACGGACGGGGGTGATGGCTGGAGCTGTCGAGGCTACAGCGGATCTGGCTAATGCAGTTGTCTCTGGCGCACGCAGTCGATCGACCAGCTCCATAATTTGTTGGTATTGCCGTCTGGTCAGCGAGAGTGCCGTGGCATCAGAATCGCGCATATAGGGCGGCATTCGCATATCATGCAGCCGATCGCGTTCGATCCGAGCATCCCGAAAGCGGGGATTTGGATCTGGGGCTGGCGGTTGGCTCAACTCGGAGACTGCGCCATAGGGCGGACGCAATAGTTGCTCGACCCGCACGCCAAAGGTGCGCAAGAAATCAGTCAGAGCTTCAACATCTGTCAGTGAGCCATGAACGGCAGCAGCTACCGATGAATAGGGTAAGCGATCGTGTGCCACGGGTTTAGAAATCAGATCGGGCACCTTATCGGCATAAGGTCGATCTCGCTCGGTCATCGTGTCTCGATCGATATATGGCAAATTTAGACTTTTACCAGGTAGACTACTGCTAGAGTTATCATTGATCGCCCACGCGCGATTGGCATCGAGATTGAGCAAGCTTAAGGTCTCGAATACCCGCTGGAACAGGTCGGCGATTTCTTGAGTGGTGAGGGCATCATCTACTCCTGGCAACGGCAAGTCGCGATCGGTCAAATCATCAGCCAGCGAGAGGAAGGGACGACGATCTGGCGCAAAATCTGGAGGTGCCGAAAAGAAGCGCGCAGTGGTCGTAAACCGTTCGCCACCGATCGTCACAATTGCTCGAATCGTGCCGTCGCAAGTATCATCAACAACTCCCCAAGATCGATCGCTACTAACCGGAATAGTCACAGACGCACCATCATAGGTATCAAACGGCTCGGGATTATTAAACCGATTAAAATCAGCATCGTAAGTCAACCAGGTCGAATTCTGATTCAGAATCCGATTGACGGCGGGAACGATCTCATGAATTTTGCCCGTGCCTGGTGCGGGGCCAGTGGTAGCGATTGGCGGCCCATAAATATGACCGGAAGCTGGCGTAAATCGCAAGCGCAGGACATCTAAATTTACGCCCATCTCTTCGATACTAACCGGACGGATCGCCTGAATCGTACCCAGGGGAATCGGTCGATCTGGAAATACTAACGGTTCCGAACCTGCGCCGCGAGGACTAGTGGCTAATAATGCATGGCGGTGATTGTCGCTGGCGCGAATTTCCAGTCTGGCACTAAAGCCACAAGTCGGATCGCCAGTGCGCCGTGCTGCCTTCAAATTTGCGGCTTCCACTAGATAAGAAACAGCAGCTAATGACGCATCGAGCTGTTGCAAAATTTCACCGGTCAGCGGGACTTCTGACTGTGCGCCATCATCAGCTTGCACTCGCGCCCACAACTCAAAAAACGGTGCTACCGGACGAAATAAACCTTCATCTTTGAAGTGAATAATACTGGGTAAATAGGGTCTGGCCGAACCATCGGCTTGAATTTCGAGGCTAATTGCTGGTGAAATTATAGTCTTCGCTGCGCCTCGAAGCGTTGGGTCTTCCTGCCAAGTGAAACTTTCGAGTGGATTGTTGCTACCACCTACGCGCGCGATCGCCATGGGCGGATAAAAGAATACTTCAAGTAATTGAAGCTTCATGTAAACCTCCAGTTGCAGCACAACTTTAGAGAATTTTCAGGCATGAGACAAAAGTAGCATTAATACAGCGATACAATCATTTGTAGTTAACATAAATTATCTTCATCAAATTTCTGATCGGGGAACTCGTGCCGAAAATTGATTCATGCCGGAGGTCTAATGAACACCGATTGTTTGGAGAATGAGATTGCGATTGCCGGTGCGGGGATCGCCGCCGCAGCAGTCGCAATCCAGTTGTTGCGGGATGGCTTTCGGCCGGTATTGATCGATCGAGGATTGCCAAGCAGCAAAGGAATTGAGGCAATTTCCGAGTCTGCTTTGCGGTTATTTGCCGCCTTAGATCTGCTGCCAGCACTGGAACAGGCTGGCGGTGTGTGGGTAGCAGGATTTGAAAATGCTTGGCAGAGTCATGAACCAATCCTCCGTTCGGGCAGGTACCTTCATGTCGATCGGACGGCTCTATTGCAAGCCACGATCGCCACCGCGATCGATCGCGGTGCTGTACTCACAGCGTGTCATACCCTGCCAGCAATCCGGATCGCCGGCGATCGCGCTTACGTGACGATCGATCGGGTCGAACGGCCATTTGCAGCCGCGATCGATGCTACCGGACGCTCGGCAATCTGGTCGCGATCGATTCGATGGCAGCAGCAGGAAATCGCCGAGATTTATGATGCTATTGGCGATCCAAATTGTTTACGGGGGCGGATCGCCCGGATCGCGGATGGATGGGTGTATCGCCTCGGACTTCCCGATCGCATGACCGTTGGGGTGGTGAGATCCCAGCGGCTACGGGGACAGATCGACAATGCCCTGGTGAACGCCAGCTTGGATTTGCCAAACCACACCCAGCTCAGATTCCTAGGGCGACGACCAGCTGTTCCACAATGGGCAGCAGCACCAATTCAAGACTGTCGCATCGCGGTTGGTGATGCCGCTTTGGCCTCAAACCCGATCGCCGGACAGGGGATCCGGTTTGCACTCTCATCCGCCCTGGCGGCGGCTGCGGTGGTAAGAACTTGGCGCGACTCACCAGCAAATCGAGCTGGGGCTACTGAGTTTTACAACGAGTTAGTAGCGACAGAACGACAGCAACATCTCGCGAGTATCGATGCTTTATACTTTAACGAACCAGTATCCACTACCAACCACCAACTATCCCAGCCAATTCTCGATCGAACTAATCTACCAGCTACAGTTTGTTTCACTGGGCAAATAAAGACGATGAATCTGTACATTGATGGTTTAATTCAACCTTCAGCAGCATTGATCTTAGCCGATGGAAAAGCTGTTCGGTGGCTGGGAAATTTTGACCTATTAACCTTGCAAGAATTTGGTAGAGAACCAATTGTAACGGCGATCGCGATCGAGCATTTAAGATCGACCTCGATGAGTCAAGAATCTGCACTCTCATTAATTCAATGGTGTTTGGAACATCAGATTTTTGCTAGCATTCCCGCTCCACAATCCACGCTATGAGTTAGAAGATCGCCCTAGAGATCGGCAAAATCTGACTTTTCAAACATCTGCCAATCCTCTATTTATCTATTTTTTCCTGGCGATCGTCAATCCATCCCCGATCGGAATTAAACTAATCTGCACGCGATCGTCGCGATAGATTTGTTGATTGATTTGCTTAATCGCCTGAGTGCGTTTATCGTCATCCATCGCTGGATCGATAACTCGGCCATACCAGAGGACATTATCAACTAGAATTAATCCACCCTGCCGAACTAATTGAAAACAGCGATCGTAATAAGCCGCATAATTATTTTTATCGGCATCGATAAAAGCGAAGTCAAAAGTACCCGCCTCACCATTCGCCAATAATCGATCGAGTGTTTCTAATGCTGGGGCGATCTGCAAATCGATCTTCTCACTCACTCCTGCTAATTGCCAATATTTGCGCGCGATCGAGGTAAATTCATCACTGACATCACAAGCCACAATCCGACCATCATCTGGTAAATTTAAAGCTACCGACAGGGAACTATAGCCAGTAAAAACGCCGATTTCCAAACACTTCTTGGCACCAATTAACTGCACCAATAATCCCATTAATTGCCCTTGCTCTGGCGAGATTTGCATATTGGACAAAGGATGTCGATCAGTTTCCTGCCGCAGATGAGCTAATACTTCTGGTTCGCGGACAGAATTAGCTAGTAAATATTGATAGAGGGTTTCACTTAAACCAATAGATCGATCGGACATATTTTAGATGGTAGGGAATAGGTAAAATTTCAGATGAAAATATCACTAAAAAGATGATCCTTAAGCATTCTAATGATTTAATTCCATCGGTAGGGGCAATTCATGAATTGCCCCTACCAATCTTGCTTGCTTCGATCGGTCGATCGGGTTTAAGTAAAGCATCGATTGCCGGATCGTAGATGCCTAATTCCCAATTTTGAGCTTGTTGGATTTGGACAATCTGGAGATTTTTAACCTTGCGAAAATCGGCTTTGTTGAGGTTAGCATCTGTAAGATTGACACCAGACAAATCAGCACCACTGAGATCGGCTTTCGTGAGATTGGCTTTGCTCAAAGTTGCGCCTCGAAGATTGGCACCGATCAGGATCGCACTCGTGAGATTGGTATTGCCCAAGCTCGCATTTGTCAGTATCGCACCATCGAGAGTGGCATCACTGAGATCGGATTTATTGAGATTAGCTTCATTCAAATTCGCCGCACTGAGATTGGCATTACTCAAGTTGGCTTGAATTAAGTTAGCGCGATCGAGTTGAGCTTTGGTCAGGTTGGCTTCATTCAGATTAGCATGACTGAGATTGGCTAATTTGAGACTTGCTGCCTGTAAATCAGCTTTAATCAAACTACAATTATTCAGCTTAACTCGATCGAGCCGTGCGCCGACGAGAGTGGATTCGCACAGATTGGTAAAGCTCAGATCGAGAAACTGCTCCTCGGTTTCGAGATCGATTTTGCGGCGGGCGATGGCGGTTAAGGCGGCTTGTGAGTCAGTCCGAATTGCGGGCGGCTTGGCGACGGAATCTTGTCCTTTAATGTTTTGTTTGCCCCGCACGAAGGAAGATAATACTTCCATAATCGTCCAGCCATCGCGCGGCGAGTCATTGGCAATCCGTTCGAGAGCGTAAATCCCACCGATTCTAATCGTTTCTTCTTTATTGCCCAATTGCTCGATCGATCGCGTAAATCGCTCGGTAATCAGCCGATTTTCACCTTGGGAAAAGTTCAGAAATAAAATCGAGCCACCAAAGATCGTCGCACCTGTACTCAGACTCGCAATCATCAACCGAATGAGTTCCAGGAAAAAGCTGCGGCGACTGAGTTTTTCTGCCGATTGCAATTGCGCGATCGCGGCTTGCCAATTAGCATCGGGATCGACAGTGCCCCCACCTTGCGCTTTCCACATTTCATAGGCTTTCGCGCGAATGATTTCCGGCGCAATTGCCCGATCTCCAGTTAAAGATTGCCAAAATTTACCGATCGTCTTCATTCTTGAGAGATGTACGCGATACTCACACCTGTAAACTTTACTACAACCGCGATCGTTACTTCGAGATCGAGATCTGGACATTTACCACAAAAATCAGCTAAAGCTTGGCGTAGATCCAAGGTACCCACAGATCGCTACTTTCACTGGGCTGGTAAGGTGTCTAGGATATCGAGTCATGCCTGGTTCTTGCCAAGGACAATGCTCCACCAACAGTCAATAATTTAATCTGTCATACTTTTAACTCGATCGCGATCGCGTGTCGCTTTAGAATAGACATTTAGACTTTTTGCTAAAATTGCTGTGATAACTCTGCAACCCTTCGATCGTCATCAAAGTTTAACTGTTACTCCCACCCCTACAGGGGTATCGCTTCAGGGTCGATTGCAGATTCCTGGCGATAAATCGATCTCCCATCGGGCGTTGATGCTCGGAGCCTTGGCGGAGGGCAAGACGACGATTCGGGGCTTGTTATTGGGAGAAGATCCGCGCAGTACAGCGGCTTGTTTTAGCGCGATGGGCGCGCAAATTTCGGAACTAAACACCGAGCTAGTGACCGTGACGGGAATTGGCTTGGGGCAGCTCCAAGAGCCAGTGAATGTCCTCGACGCTGGCAATTCGGGGACGACGATGCGGCTGATGCTGGGGATCTTGGCTTCTCATCCCGATCGATTTTTTACGGTCACTGGGGATGACTCCTTGCGATCGCGTCCGATGTCGCGAGCAGTCGCGCCCCTGACGGAAATGGGCGCGCAGATCTGGGGGCGCAAAGGCAACTCGCTGGCACCCCTAGCTGTGCGCGGACAGGCATTGCAACCGATTCACTATCATTCCCCGATCGCGTCAGCTCAGGTCAAATCGGCGGTTTTACTGGCCGGATTGATGACTTACGGACGCACCACGGTGACAGAACCGGCACTATCGCGGGATCACTCCGAACGGATGTTGCGCGCGTTTGGGGCGCAAATCGATGTCGATCCAGAGACTCATAGTGCGACCGTTACGGGTTATCCGACGCTTACTGGGCAACAGGTGATCGTCCCTGGCGATATCAGCTCGGCGGCATTTTGGTTGGTCGCTGGATCGATCGTCCCTGGTTCGGAATTGTATATTGAAAATGTCGGTATCAACCCAACCCGCACGGGGATTTTAGTCGCCTTGGAGTTAATGGGTGCCGATATTAGCCTCGAAAATCAGCGGGAAGTCACTGGCGAACCCGTGGCAGATTTGCGCGTCAAACACAGCCAATTGAAAGCTTGTGAAATTAGTGGCGATCTGATTCCCAGACTCATCGATGAAATCCCGATTTTGGCAGTCGCGGCGGTATTTGCCACCGGCACAACTGTAATTAAAGATGCTGCCGAACTGCGAGTTAAAGAGAGCGATCGATTGCAAGTAATGGCGGCAGCTCTAACTAAAATGGGTGCCAAAATTACCGAGTTACCTGATGGTTTAGAAATTACAGGTGGGGGATCTTTAATTGGTGCCGAGTTAGATAGTTTTACCGATCATCGGATTGCCATGAGTCTAGCGATCGCAGCGGTAATGGCCACAGGGACAACGACGATCCACCGCGCTGAAGCTGCATCAATTTCTTATCCAACTTTCTTCGATTCATTACAGAGCATTATTAAGTCATAGCATCCCAAATGCTTCGACATAAGTATCGTAATCAGCATCATTAAAGCAGACAAAACTAACGCCAGCGATCGAGTCAGCTTGCGCTAGAAATGCATACACCGTCTCTAATGCTACCTGAGCGGCCAGAGCGATGGGGTAGCCATAAACACCACAACTAATCGCTGGAAACGCGATCGTCTGGATCTGATTTGTGACTGCTAAAGTCAGACTCTCCTGGTAACAACTCGCGAGTAATTCTGGCTCGCGATCGTGTCCGCCGTGCCAAACAGGGCCGACGGTATGAATTACATATTTAGCCAGAAGTCGGTAGCCTGGAGTGATTTTAGCTTGACCTGTTTGGCAACCATTTAGTTGTTGACAGGCGGCTAATAATTCCCCTCCAGCCGCACGATGAATCGCCCCATCGACACCACCGCCACCCAAGAGCGAACTATTAGCAGCATTGACGATCGCATCGACAGTTAATTTGGTAATATCGCCCTGAATAATCCCCATCCGTTCCGATGGCGTTGCGATCGATTCCATGTTCATGGTTGAAGATTAATTATTCTGATTCGGAAGCTAGTTCCGAGATTGGACAAATTATATTGTAACTATATAAAACAATCTAGTAATCTTCTTCAAGATAGAGATGTCAAGCGAACAACTAACAAAACATCTGTTATCGATGTAATCTGGGATTGACTCTCTTCGCTCGATTCACGACACAATCTATATTTTAGATCGTCTTTAGGGTAAATTGAGCTTCCTGAACAAAATTTGGTTGCGTTTTTTAGCATCGCCAATAAGTTTTTCAAATGACATAATTTCCATGTAAGAATTGAAGTTATTATTAAATCCAAAATATCCCTGAAGATCCGGAGTTCTAGTAAGTCCTCCATTTCTTGCGAAACTTACAATTTCTGCGGTTAGATCGCAAATTATGTATCCATAAAAAGGTATTCCTGCTGGAAGAGTTACTAGCCTTCCATTTTTATCTTTAAATTTACCAGATTGCATTTTTTCAATATATCCTTGAACTTGAGTGATCGGATTCTCATCTGCACCATAGCTTTCTCTCATTGGACGTTTGAATTCCAAAATTACGATAGAGGAGTAGGGCTGATTCAACTCTCCTTCAACAAAAGCAACTGGATTATTGAAAATAACCATGTCTGGTCTTTCTGCTGATTCAACAGCTAAATTTTCTATTGTTTTGAGTGGACGATCTGAAGCAAGATACTGATGATAAGACAGCTTTTCATCAACAATCCAAAGATTGTGCGTCTCAAATTGAATGGCATCAGAGGTAGAATTCAAAGGGAAGATAATTCTATGAATATCTTTTTCTAATCTATATTTACCATTTTCATCTTTCTCTAGACTTTTCTCAAAAATATCTATGATTATCTTTCTGTGAACAACATACTTTGATAAATTAGCTGCTCCTAAATCGTTGTATTGCTCTAGAAATTTATAATATTGCTCCTGATATTCTGCGTAATTAGAGAAATCAGGACGATCCAAATTATTCAAGACTTGCTGTCCTTGTTCTTTTAGAGAAATTTCATATTCAAGCATATTTCTATGTAATTCTATATCAAGCTTTTCTTTTGGAAGATTAGGTGGAATTTTCTCCAAAAGGTCTGAAGCATATTTAAGTAAAGGTCTGTAATAAGGAGCCTCACTAAAGATATAATTTCTGATTTCTTGCTCCTTTGAATCTCTGATTTCTTCAAGATATGGAGAAAGTTCAATTTTAATAATATCCAAAGCTTTTTGTCTGATAAGATCGAAATATATTTCCTCAAATTCCAGCAAGTAATCTATATTATTTGGAGCAATATTAAACCCTGTTCTTTCAGAATTAACAGATTCATCCAAATAACTGCCTGTTAGATATGCAAAATATACAAAGTTTTTACCTTGTAGATCTTTGATCTTCTTTTTATCAGGTAAGTCTCGTATATGTTTATTAATTTTTTCAGTCAGTACTTGTCTACTGTTGGCGCAGTAATTTATAGTATGATCTCTTTCTTGAGTATCATAAAATCTTAAAGTCTTGACAATAAAGCTGTATTCATTTATGTCAAATTTACTTTCTGTGAAACCAACCTTTAAGTATGTTTTAAAATAGTCATTTAGGTCGATTCTCTCTGAAGTATCATGAACAACTATTTTTGGACAATTATCCAACATAAAATATTCAATCAAATGTTCGATAATTCTTTTCGCAATTAATTCGACTTTATGAGGACACTTAACCTTGTATTTGCTTACGAATAACTTTAGAGATACAGAGGTTTGTCGCTCGGTATCTTTTGCATCACTAATTGTATGCTCAAATATTCCTTCACCAGCAGGTGTAAACTCAAATCTTCTTTTCTTTAATTTACTATCTTCCGAAAATACGCTACTAATAGTGACATGGTTGAATACTTTTAGCCAGATAAATCTACCAATTCCTTTCGATCCACGATCGAGTTTTAGTGTACTGTCTGACGTGCGAAAAGACATGTAATTTTTTTCGTTAAAACCAATTCCATTATCAACAACAGTAAAGCCATCAACTAATGGAAGTTCACTATTGTCAATTAAATCTAGCTGGCGATTCTCTCTGTCTATATAAATGTCTACAACACCATTGTTTATTCCTAAGTCTTCAATTGCATGAATTGAATTGACGATAGCTTCAAACAAAGGCATAAGTGCTTTCTCAGGACTTAAATTAATATTTCTCAGTTTGCCCTGCACATCTGTCCACATCATAATTGAACTCGTTTTTAAATGATATTTGTTTCAATAAAACTAAACAGTAATGGTTTGTTAATTATTATTGGTATTGCTGAATCGAGTTGTGAAGTCTTAATATTCTGAAAACTAAATAAATTTAGATAGATGCATTATTTATTATAAAGAAAACTCAAATCATGTTCTTGACTAGTAACATCTAATATAAAGCTACGCGGCTATCTCACGTTGGTTTCCCCATTGTCGCATCTCCTCATAAAAATTGACCAAGTTAATCATCACACCTATAACGGTACATGTTTACTAATAAAAATGCAAGATCGGCAATAATGCTGAGGCAGTAAGATTTTCCTTTATCAAGATATTTTTCTGGGCTTCGAGAGACTGTATCGTCTTGCAGGGAATGGTTCTTTCGAGTTCCTTCAAACGTTATTGTTGGTAGTGTGTGGGTACCGTCGAAGAGGTCGAGCGCACTAATATCGCCTCTACAGTTAATTTGGTAATATCGCCCTGAATAATCCCCAGCCGTTCTGATGGCATTGCGATCGATTCCATGTTCGTTACAGCACTTTTCTTGGCGATGAATTAGTGTAGATCGACTAATTGTTTGTCCACTTAACAAATTAATGGACAACTGCCGCTGGTGTTTGGCGAGCGCGTACTTCGAGCCAAATCAACAAAGCATTGATATCTGAGGGATTGACACCACCGATGCGGGTAGCTTGACCGATCGTTGCTGGTTGGACTTGGGCTAATTTTTCGCGCGATTCTTTGGATAGAGTGCCGATCGAGTGATAATCGATATTCGGTGGTAATTTGCGATTGGATTGTTTGCTGACTTGGTCGATTTGATGTTGTTGGCGACTCAAGTAGCCAGCATATTTGATCTCGATTTCGGCTCCCTCTTGTTCGGCAATTTCTAGATCGTTATTACCCAATTCAAACTTGATTAAATGGGGATAATGCAATCCTGGGCGACGCAATAGTTCGGCAAGCGTAATCGAACCTTTGATAATCTCTCCAGTCGCTGCCGTAATCGCTTGGCCTATCGGTTCGAGTTCTTTAACTCTGGTTTTTTCCAACCGCTCTTTTTCGGCAATAATCTGCGCTTGTTTGCTGGTAAATAACGCCCACCGCCGATCGTCAATCAGGCCGATTTCTCGACCTAATGGCGTCAATCTTTGGTCGGCATTATCCGATCGCAATAGTAACCGATATTCCGATCGACTAGTCAGCATTCGATAGGGTTCGCGCAAATCTTTGGTACACAAATCGTCAATTAAAGTCCCTAGATAACTTTGTTCGCGCGCAAAGACAATCATCTCCTGCTGGTTGACAAATCGCGCGGCATTTACCCCCGCGACAAATCCCTGTCCGGCGGCTTCTTCATAACCAGTGGTGCCATTTACCTGTCCCGCACAAAATAGCCCCTCAATTTTCTTGGTCATTAGGGTGGGATAACATTGCGTCGCGGGTAGATAGTCATATTCCACCGCATAAGCCGGACGCAACATCACGCACGCTTCCAGCCCTGGCAGCGTCTGCAACATTTCCACCTGGAGACTTTCGGGCAATCCAGTCGAAAAGCCCTGAATATACAACTCCGGAATCTCGCGTCCTTCCGGCTCGATGAAAATCTGGTGACTTTCCTTGTCGGCAAACCGGACGATTTTATCCTCGATACTCGGACAATATCTCGGCCCTTTCGCATCTACCCAGCCACCGTAGACGGGTGAGAGATGGAGATTTTCGAGAATCAGGCGATGGGGTTCGTGCGTCGTCAGCGTCAGATGACAGGGAATCTGTTCTTTTTCGATCCATACATCGGGATCGAAACTAAACCACCGCACGCGAGCGTCCCCTGGTTGTGGTTCCATTTTAGAATAGTCTACCGATCGCTTATCAACCCGCGCCGGCGTACCAGTTTTTAGACGCCCTGTTTCAAACCCCAGACGGTGCAAGGTTTCCGTCAATCCCGTCGCGGCAAATTCGCCCGCCCGTCCAGCGGACATCGATTTATTACCAACCCAAATCGTCCCACCGAGGAATGTCCCCGTCGTCAGAATTACCGCCTGACACTCAAACGCCACGCCAAAATAAGTCTCAACGCCAATTACCTTGTTATTCGCATCCAAAACTAGATCCGTCACCATTCCTTCCCGAATGGTGAGATTGTCCTGATTTTCGACAATATTCTTCATCACCGCCGCATATTCACGCTTGTCCGTCTGTGCGCGCAATGCCCACACCGCAGGGCCTTTTGAGTCATTCAAGACCCGTTTTTGGAGGTATGTTCGATCGGCCATTTTGCCAATTTCCCCGCCCAGTGCGTCGATTTCATGGGTAAGCTGGGATTTGGCAGGGCCACCGACGGCGGGATTACAGGGTTGCCAACCGATTTTGTCGAGGTTGAGGGTGAGTAGGAGGGTGCGACAGCCGAGGCGGGCGGTGGCTAGTGCGGCTTCACAGCCAGCATGTCCGGCACCAACAACGACAACATCAAAGGCATCTTGGAATTTTACGTCGGGATTCATAATTGATGGGGGAGGAGCTTAAATTTGAACTATTCCGCCCTGGAGCTAGAGGTGCGATCTGGTCTATCCTCTATTATATTCTGCTGGTCGATCGATCTTTTAGTTGTCGAATCTCGATCGGACGATCGATAATATATTTGATATCATTTATAGATATCAGCGATCGCTCTGGGCAATCTAAAATACATGCTCGACGACTTAAACAGCAAGCAGCAGAAAACGCTCCTGGATATTTTCACAAATCCGCTCAAGTCCGATATTCCCTGGAAGAATATCGAGACGTTGTTTGTAGCATTAGGTGGTGAAGTATCTCAGGGTAGAGGATCGAGAGTCAGGGTGATAATCAATGGAGTAAGGGCAGTTTTTCATCAACCACATCCACAGCGAGAAGCACCTAAAGGCACAGTCAAAGGAGTGCGAGATTTTCTAAAGAGTGCTGGAATATCGGATAGTAGCGATTTGTTTCCAGAAGATGAGGATATTTGAGATGCTAAATTATAAAGGCTATGTCGGATCGATCGAAGTTGACGTAGAATCGGGATTATTACACGGGCGAGTGTTAGATATTCGAGACGTAGTGACTTTTCAGGCTACAACTGTCGCCGAAGCAAAACAGGAGTTTCAAATATCTGTTGATGAATATTTAGATTTTTGTGCAGAATTGGGGCAAGAACCAGAAAAACCATTTTCTGGCAAACTGCCATTTCGCACATCCGCCGAACATCATCGCCTGATTTTTTTGGCTGCTAGTAAAGCGGGTAAAAGTATGAATGCTTGGATGGATGAAATTTTGGTGCAGGAAGCAAGAAATGTTATTTAGGATT
Source organism: Chamaesiphon sp. OTE_75_metabat_556 (assembly GCF_031378165.1). NCBI lineage: Bacteria > Bacillati > Cyanobacteriota > Cyanophyceae > Gomontiellales > Chamaesiphonaceae > Chamaesiphon > Chamaesiphon sp. OTE_75_metabat_556. The sequence continues at coordinate 1 of NZ_JANNDR010000554.1, read as the reverse complement.
T
>NZ_JANNDR010000193.1:0-11733 GCF_031378165.1 Chamaesiphon sp. OTE_75_metabat_556 | reverse complement strand
CTTTTTTATCGCCAAAATTAAGTTTGATTGCACCGCGACTGCTATAAATTGCCGATTCATTAGGATTGATGCTGGCTGCTCGATCAAAATCTGACAACGATCCTTGCTGATCACCTAGTTTCGCTCTGAATGATCCACGATTCGTAAAAGGATAAGTTTGGTTAGGCTCTACGGCAATTGCTTTGTCAAAATCTAATAATGCCCCTTGTCGATCGCCTAGTTGAGATTTGGCATTTCCTCGCGCAATATAGCCTAAATGAGACTTAGGCTCTAGTGAGATTCCCGTTTCTGCATCTAATAAGGCTCCTTTATTATCCCCTAATTGAAGCTTTGAATTAGCACGCAAGAAGTAAGCTACTTCCGATCGATCGTCTAGTGAAATTGCCTTATCAATATCTAAAATTGTCTTTGAATTACTATTTCCAGCTCTGTAGTTGAGAATGCCCCGACTTATGTACCCTCTGGCAGAGTTAGGATCTAATGAAATTGCTTTATTAAAATCTAATAATGCTGCGGCCTTATCCCCTGCTTCCAATTTATTGTAACCCCGACTAATAAACAGGTAATTTTCTGGTCGATCTTTGATCAATTTATCGTAGATAGCGTTCGCCTGTTGATATTTGCCAGCATTATTAAATATCCGAGCTTTGGCACTAAATAAGAGGGTATCGGTCGGTTCTAAGCCGATCGCCGTATCGATCGCTTTGATGGCTTCATTGTATTTTCTCAACTCTAGATAGTAACCACTCTGCCTTTGCCACATGTAGTAATGCAAGCGGCGGCTTTGGGCGGGAATAGTCGAGATTGCTGTCGAGATGGAGGCTACAGCTTGGGAATATTTTTTGTCAGATCCAAAAGCACGCGCTTTGCCATAATAGCCCGCCCATGTGGATGCGCCACCTTTGGAGATCGCGATGTCGAAGGCTTTGACAGCTTCGGCGTATTTACCAATCCGATGCAGTTGATTGCCATATTGCAACCATTGTTTCGCATCCCCATCTGCTGGCGGCTGGGAAATACTATCCCTTACGGCGACAACTGTTGCGAGTTCGCCAGCATTCAAATCCCTCGCAATATTCTTACTCGTCTTCAGCAATTGGGAACTAACTTTTAATTTCGTTGCTAACCCAATGAAACTCCGAATCGAGATCCCCAAACTATTCCCAAAACTGAGATCCTCATTCCATCCCTGCTGCTTACTACCGCCATCCCCTTCCACCTTGCCATGAATCCCGACAACTCTGCCCTCAGTATCAAATACTGGGCCACCACTCATCCCGCCGTAACTAATACTGCTATAAATCAGATCGTAACCGTCACTCTCGAAGGAAAATTTATCTTGAGTCTGAAATTTGCTAAATTCCTGATTCGCAATATTTTTACCTGGATTTAGCTGCCATTGCCACAGCGGACTATCGATTCTCTCTCGTGCGGGGAATCCGGCTGCGAAGACAGTGGCATCTTTGCGAGGACTATAAGTGCCCAGTGAGGCAATCGGGTAATTAGCATTACTCGTAAATTTGACTATTGCCAAATCTAGACCCTCAGCCAGGGTAATATCAGTCGGCTGGATGGTGTAACTTTCTTGGTCGTGGGTAATAGTTTTAACATTAGCAAAGAGCTGTTTAGTCTCCTGGATGTCAAAAACTACGTGTTTGGCCGTTAGGACATAGTATGTGCTGCCTTGCTTGGCGACGATGACACCCGAACCATTGCCGCCATTAGCTTCGATCCGGACAGTCTGTTGGCGCGTTTGACGATTGAGTTGAGCCATGTATCCCGTCGGTGCCACTTTCCGTTGCACCTTGGGCAGGTTGTCATACTGGTAAAGAATGTCAGGATTTAATTGCGAGAGGACGTTATAGATCGGGACACCCCAGTTCGACTTGGTGTATTCCGCCGCTTTTTTCGCAGTTGGTTTACTGCCATCAAAGTAGGTATAACTGGGGATTAGCGGTGCTGCACCGATCGTATTGATGCCGATAACTACCGCTTTATCCCCACTAATCGCCAACACAGGCCCCCCGCTCATCCCTTGACGAATATTAGTCGCGCCCTTATCGGTGACATAGCCGATTTGGGTACCATCTTCGAGCGGTACGTCTGAGAGTTGGGAGACTGCTCCAGAGGTGAACCGCAGTTGGGCGGAATCGAAGGGAAATCCAGCACTATAAATCTTTCTATTTGCGTTCATCGCCGACCCTGTATCGTATTCTAGGTCGGCCAGTTGATATTTCTGAGTGCTAGTAAATTGGAGCAACGCGACATCATACTTGGGGCTAATTTGGGTATTTGGAGTCAGTTGAGCGGTGTGTTGTTTGCCATCAGCGGTCTTAATTTGAAATTTGGTACCGTTCCCAGTGACATGCCTATTCGTGAGCACGAGATATGTCATCGCTCCTGAAGCATTCTTGGTCACTTTTTTGCCAATCAATACTCCCGAACCGCCATTATTTTCAGAGGAGATCCGCACGGTGATTTTGGTGGATTGGGTGCGGATTTGTTGGGGCGTGAGACTGCTATTATTGATATCCGCATCGGCTAGACGGTGTGATTGGGGTGGATTGACAATCTCAGGGGATATAGCGATCGCCGGGAGCAAGTTGGTAGCGAGCAGGAGTGCAGTCAGGACGGTGGTTTTCATGGAGTAAAGATAAGATGATAGACCGATCGGGCAATTTGGCAAAGAACGAGTAACGACTGGTGACTTAGATCCTAGATCGGGCAGTCGATCTCTAAATATGCAGGGTGTGGTGAATTAGTTGGGAGTTGGGCGAGAATAGCGCGATCGCCTGAAATTGACGGCGTTGCTGAATTCATGGATGATTTTTTAGAAGCGATCTCCGAAATCGGTGGTAGGGGCAATTCATGAATTGCCCCTACCACCGATTTCGCGGGCAATTCATACATCAAGTCAGCAAAGCCAAATTGGCAACATCGCAATTTATTAGAGCTAGGTGTGCTCTGGTTGCAATTGCAAACTAGGGTGGATATCGGCGTTCCGCGCCCATTTGCCACGCCCCTGGTGCTGTTGGACGAGTGCCGCGAGTTTGGTCGATCCGATCCCCCCTGGTTTAAATTTGAATTGCCATTGCGTTTCTATTCGCTCGACAAATACATCGACAATGTTGGCGGCGATCTGGCGATCTGCCAAGATCTCAGTCAACATCGTCGTTAATAATGTCGGGTAATAGTCCTCACAAATCCACGTCAGATAATCGACATATTGAGCCAAAACTTCAACTGATAAAGCGGAGTCGCCCCAGCTGGGTTCCCCAGCCATGGGAGCGACACAAGCATCGCGCTCCGACTCAATCGGAGCGCGATCGAGATAAAATGCTTGTGCTAATTTGGCGATCGATCGCTTGGTTTGCCGCCCGATCGTGGTTTGATTTAAGCTCAATTCAATGCCAGTATCTTCTTGATTAAGTTCTAGCCCATAGATGAGTAATAAGACACGGTTAGGCGGCTGTCGATCGAGAAATTGAATCGCGCGTTCCCTAATTTCGGTAGCTTCGATCGTCAAGCCCGCCTGGGGAGAGGCTTGCAGATCGCCAAAATTCGTGCCGCTGTCAGTTTCACCCACTGGTGTATCCAAAGAATAGGTACCGATTTTGCGATAGTTGCGCAGCATATTGCCAAGATACTGCAACAACTCGATCGCCATTGCTCGATCGACAATCGCCAATTTGTTACTCCGTTGATGCGATCGATACCGAGCTAACAACGCATCGTAATGACTCGGCTGGGGCTGGTTCGTGACAAACTGTTTGGCAACTACCGCTTCCCGAAAACATTGATGCAGTAATAATAATCCCTCGAATCTCGCTCCGGCTGGTTCGCACTCTTTGAGAGCGGATTCAATACTGGTACGATATAGCAGCCCCAGATTAGTGCGCTTAAAGTCTGCCGCATTCGGCAACGTTCGCAACCGATCGATCAGCGATTGCCGAAATTTATAATAACTATAGGTGGCTAAACTTTGGTACCAATCTAATCGATCGGGCTGAAAATTCTTGAGAAACTGGGCGGGATGACAAATAATACTCAAACCAGTCTGGTAAACATCTTGCAGTTCGGTTTCCTGGAAGTGGAGTTGCAGCGGTTCAAATATCTGCCTACGGATCTGAAGATGAACCTTGGCACCGACGTTGCGATCCAAGAAGAGTGTTTGAGCCAGAAGTGCCGTAATACATCCCCGCAGACATCTTTGGGTAGGGGTATAATTTGGCAAATCTATTGTGACTAGCTGGCACAACTCTACTACTAAGATCTGCGCGATTTCTAGGACTTGCGATCTGGCCAACTTATCGGGTATGCGCTGGTAAATATACCGTCTAAGCCTGGGATCTATTTGCCACTGAAGATAGGGATGCCGATCGATCGGTGTCGGGATCTGGTAAAAATATTGGCGATCCATTTTATTAATCAGTTATTTATAGCTAGTCAGCTCACCTTGTGGCAATGGATTCTAGATCGTAGCGCAATGTTTCCGATCGATCAGCTTTTTTAATCATCTCCACAGAATTCCAATCAAACCACAATTAGGCCGATATTTGCGATCAAAAGATTAGATATTTTAGTGAATTTTCATTGATATATTTGCTCAATTATTTCATATTTACGCCGATCGAGGAAAGCGCACAATAGCTGATTGTTCATACTGTTTGAGATCGGGTTACTGGCAAGTATCAGCGATCGACGTTGTGAAAATGTGCGACTCGATCAAATCGCTAATGGATCGCTCTTCCTGGACGCGGAATATCCCAATTACCCATCCCCCGCACTTCACGCCCTATAATATACGGATACAAACCATCGAGCATTTACCACTGTGACAGCAACTGGAAGTTACAAAAACACCGTAAACCTACCCCAGACTAAGTTTGACATGCGGGCTAACGCTGTCATTCGCGAACCCGAGCTGCAAAAATTCTGGGCAGACGAGCAAATTTTTGAACGGCTGTCACAGTCCAATCCTGGCGAGATTTTTGTGCTGCATGACGGCCCGCCATACGCCAATGGCACGCTGCATATGGGTCATGCGCTCAATAAAACGCTTAAAGATATCATCAACCGTTACCAACTGCTCAAAGGCCGCAAAGTCCGCTACGTGCCTGGTTGGGATTGTCATGGACTGCCGATCGAGCTAAAAGTGATCCAAGACATGAAGCCAGCGGAACGCCTGAGCCTGACGCCATTGGAATTACGTCAGAAGGCAGCCGCATTTGCACTTAAAACAGTCGAATCACAAAAAATTGGCTTCAAACGCTTGGGTGTCTGGGGTGAATGGGATCAACCCTATCTCACGCTCCAGCCGGAGTATGAAGCAGCTCAAATTGGTGTCTTCGGCCAAATGGTGCTCAAAGGCTATATCTATCGCGGTTTGAAGCCCGTGCATTGGAGTCCTAGCTCAAAGACAGCTCTGGCAGAAGCGGAGCTAGAATATCCCGAAGGACACGTCTCGCGGAGTATTTTTGCAGCATTTAAGGTTACTCACATTACCGATGCAGCTAAGGCGGTTTTAGAACCATTTCAGGATGATTTAGCGGTGGCGATTTGGACGACTACACCCTGGACGATTCCGGCAAACTTAGCTGTAGCTGTCAATCCCGAACTTAGCTACGCGATCGTCGAAGTTAGTGGCCGCGAGGATAATCATTACCATGGCTGCAAATACGCGATCGTCGCAGCAGATATGGTCGATGGGTTAGCTGCCAAACTAAATCTCAACCTAACGCCTAAATCGGTGATTAGAGGCTCTGAATTAGAACACTGCACCTACAAGCATCCACTGTACGATCGAGTCAGTCCGGTGATTATCGGTGGTGACTATATCACGACAGAATCGGGGACTGGGCTAGTGCATACCGCTCCAGGCCACGGGCAAGAAGATTATATCGTCGGACTGAAATACGGTCTGCCGATTCTCGCACCTGTTGATGGCGATGGCAACTTCACGGCGGAAGCCGGGGAAACATTGCAAGGGGAAAATGTGTTGGGTAATGGCAATCAATTGGTAATTGAAGCATTACTCGCAGTGAATTCCCTGCTCAAAGAAGAAGCTTATCCACATAAATATCCCTACGATTGGCGGACGAAAAAGCCAACGATTTTCCGCGCGACCGAACAGTGGTTTGCATCGGTTAAAGGGTTTAAAGAAGCTGCGCTTAAAGCAATCTCGGAAGTCGAATGGATTCCCGCGCAAGGTGAAAATCGGATTACGCCGATGGTCGCCGAACGATCAGATTGGTGTATCTCTCGTCAGCGCAATTGGGGTGTACCAATTCCAGTGTTTTATGATGCCGAAACTAATGAGCCATTACTAACGGAAGAAACAATTAATCACGTTCAAAATATCTTCCGCGAACATGGTTCCGACGCGTGGTATTCGATGCCTGTCGAGGAATTATTGCCAGAATCTCATCGTCACAATGGACGTACCTACAATAAAGGTATGGATACGATGGATGTCTGGTTTGACTCCGGCTCTTCCTGGGCGGCGGTTGCCAATCAACGGGATAATCTCGTTTATCCAGTCGATCTGTATCTCGAAGGCTCCGATCAACATCGGGGGTGGTTCCAATCGAGTCTGCTCACTAGCGTCGCGAATAATGGCATTGCACCTTTTAAAACCGTCCTCACTCACGGTTTTGTGTTGGATGAAAAAGGCGAAAAAATGAGTAAATCATTGGGGAATATTATCGATCCAATGGTAGTGATGGATGGTGGTAAAAACCCCCAGAAAGATCCAGCTTATGGTGCGGATATCGTCCGCCTATGGGTATCGTCAGTAGACTACGCTAACGAGGTGAGAATCGGGCCGAATGTCCTCAAGCAATTATCTGATGCTTCCCGCAAAATTCGGAATACAGCCAGGTTCTTGCTCGGAAACATTCATGATTTCGACCCAGCCAAAGATGCCGTGCCCTATGCCGAATTAGCCGAACTCGATCGCTATATGCTGCATCGAATGAGTGTGGTCTTAAGCGAAATTACCGAAGCATTCGATCGCTATCAGTTCTCTAAGTTTTTTCAGATCGTCCAGAATTTCTGCATCGTGGATCTGTCCAACTTCTATCTAGATATCGCCAAAGATCGGTTGTATATCAGCTCGCCGACTTCTTTCCGCCGCCGCAGTTGTCAGACAGTCCTGGCAATTATTCTCGAAAATCTCACCCGCGCGATCGCTCCCGTCCTCTGTCACATGGCGGAAGATATCTGGCAGTATTTGCCCTACCCAACCGCTCACAAATCTGTATTTGAAGCTGGTTGGGTCAAGCTCGATCCGCAGTGGTTTCAGCCCGATCTAGCCCTCTCCTGGGATAAGATCCGCGATCTGCGGACGGATGTGAATAAGGTGATGGAACAGGCGCGGACTGATAAGGCGATCGGTTCCTCGCTAGAGGCGAAAGTGTTATTGCAGGTGAGCGATCCGACACTCAAAGCTAAATTGCAAGAATTTTCGGAACCCACCCCCAGCCCTTCCCAGGAGGGGAGTATGAGAGGACGGGCGGTAGTTAATACCACTAATTCGCGGACGCCGATGATCGATCGACTAGTTAATTCTTCCTCACTACCAGAGCTACAACAAACACTGCTCAGTGGTAGTAATGCAGTTGGTGGGACAATTGCCACCGCAATCGAGGCTTATAGCAAAGGTTGGCGATTGATTGGTAATACTTTATTAGTATTGACTGGGGCATTTGGGCTATATATCGCGATCGGGTTGCTCGATATCGTCAATCACATTCCGTTCGTACAGACTACGCTCACCGGAATTGGGATTGTGATGAGTGGCTTATTTGCGGTGCGTAATTTATTAACTAAAGAGAAACGCCGCCACACATTCGATCGGGCGATCGCTTATAAAAATGATATTATCGGCGCACAATATCATCCCGTCCGAACGGTATCTCTCCAAGATCCAACTGGAGAATTGCTACCGATGCCATCGGTACCAGCACCAGTAACGACATCTCCATCCATAACATCGCAGCCAATCCACCATCATGCCAATGGAATTGATGAATTGCGGTATCTGTTCCTAGCATCTCAAGTTGAGTTAATTGATGATGCCGATCGATTAGTAGGTTTGCAACATCAAACAACCGTTGAAGGTGGCAAAATTGGGGTAGTCAATGCCGATGGTACCAAGTGCGATCGGTGTTGGAATTATTCATCAACTGTTGGTACCAATAGCGAACATCTATTAGTTTGCGATCGCTGTGTAGATGCTTTAGCTGGTAAGTTTTAGCCAAAACATCAAGCGAAAAAGGTAGGGGCAATTCATGAATTGCCCCTACCTTTTTCGCTTGACGAACATATCAATCGACCCAGCCAAGATTATTCCCATTCAGCGATCGATTCACTTTCATCCACGGTAATTTGCTGTTGAAGATTCGACCAATCGACTAAGTTACTAGCTTTATCAATTGATAATTGACCATCTTGTAAATAGAGTAACCGATCGCTAAATTGGGCGGCTAGTTCTAACTGGTGATTGACAATAATTAGCCCCATTTGTTGCGATCGAGCCAATTCAGTGATGTACTTGAGGATTTTCTCGGCAGTGTGAAAATCTAAATTGGCGATCGGTTCGTCGAGTAATAATATTTGCGGTCGCGTAATTAAGCCTCTAGCGATCGAGACAATCTGTTTTTGTCCGGCAGAAAGCTGTGACTCCAATCGATCGAACCAATCGGTGGGAATCTCCAATTTTTCGGTCACAGTCACAATTCGCTGTTTGATTTCTTCAGCACCTAAAGACTGTAATTGCAATGGATAAGCCAACGCTGCGCGTACTTTCAGCCCCAGCAGCTTTGGTTCTTGACTCACCAACATGACTTGCTTTCTCAGCGTCATGGGAGAAATCGATCGATAGTCTATACCACTGAATAAAATCTGTCCGGTTGTTGGTTCATTTAGCCGATTTAGCAACCGCAATAACGTACTTTTCCCAGCACCAGTAATCCCCGTTAAAGTCAAACATTCACCCGCAGCCAGATTAAACGAGATATCTGTCAGCAGCGGACGAGTAAAATTGGGTGGGGTATAATTGAGGCGATCGAGTTGAAGTAGCAAGTTGATAATAATGAATTGGGCTACCAGATATCAGTGAGATCGAGCACGAATCCAGGTAATATATCCTCGCCACTAAGCTGGGTTGGCGATTGCAAAATTTCAGTTTCTTGATTAATGCGATAAATTTCGACCCGTTGATGTTGCGGATCTATTAACCAGCCCAACCGCACTCCATTGTCGCGATACTCTTGCATCTTTTCTTGGAGTTTGGACAAACTATCGCTAGCTGAACGTAATTCTATTAAAAAATCGGGAGCTAATGGTAAAAACTTAGTTGGATCTGGATCGAGTTGGGCAATTCTCGCTCTTTCGACCCAAGCAACATCGGGAGAACGTTGCGCACCATTTGGTAAAACAAATCCACCCGATGAGTCAAAAGCCTCCCCTAGCTGGGTTTGCTCGTTCCAGACATACATCTGTCCGCCAAGTTTAAAATTTCGTTTAGAACTACCCCAACCAGTCGGTGCCAAAGCTATTAATTCTCCTGTGCTAGTCAGTTCTAACCGCAGATCGCGATTGGTGTCGCACAGATCTTGAAATTGGGCGGGAGTGAATTTCACCGCACTCAAATTGAGTGGGAGCTTAGTGGCGAAATCGTTCGCTGAATTAGGGTGTTGCTCGATGGCGGCAGTCATCTCATCTATACTCCTATTCTTGTGCGGCTTCTCCCTTAAATACTAACTCAGCAGGGCCAGTCATATAGACGCGATTGTCTGCTTGCGACCATTCGATTTGGAGGCAGCCGCCAGGTAATTCGACGGTACAAAAGCGATCGCATTTACCAGTCAGGACTCCAGCTACTACCGTCGCACAGGCACCAGTGCCACAGGCAAGGGTGATGCCCGCACCGCGTTCCCAGACCCGCATTCTGACATAATCAGGACGGATAATTTGGACGAATTCGGTATTCGTACGTTGAGGAAAAGCAGGGTGATGCTCGAATTTGGGGCCGATCGCTTCGAGGTTGATCGCATTAGCATCTTCGACAAAAGTCATACAATGGGGATTGCCCATGCTGACGCAAGTGACCGTCCAGGATTTGCCATCGACTTCAATCGATCGATCGATTACTTGATCATCAGCAGGACTCAATGTCGTCGGGATTTCGGCAGCCGAGAGTCTAGGTTCGCCCATATCGACTTGGACATTGCCTTCTAGCAATACTTCTGGAGTGATGATCCCAGCCAGAGTATGAATTTTGTAAGTGACCGCCAGATCGGTTTTGCCTTCTAAGTCGGCAATAAATTTGGCCATGCAGCGAATGCCATTGCCGCACATCTCCGGCTCCGAACCATCAGAATTAAAAATTCGCATGGTGTAGTCGGCACCATGTTGGCCGGGGAGCACAAAAATCACGCCATCGCCACCGATCCCAAAATGACGATCGCACCAAATAATTGCTTCTTCTGGCTCGATAACTGGTGTATCGCTGTGACGATTATCGATCAGGATAAAATCGTTACCTAAGCCTTGATATTTGCTAAATGCGATCGACATAGATTAGGGGGTAGGGGTTAGGGAGTAGGGGGTAGGAATCCAAAAACTGTGTTTGAGATAATACTAGGATTTAGGTACTTACAATCAATCGGCAATAGTTTACTTTTGGCCAAATTGTTGTTTGGCGCGATCGTAAACCTCAGGGGTAATTTCGATCGTACCTTCTGCTTGAGCAAATTTTTCGATTTTCTTTCGTGCCGCAGGTCGGACAAAGAAGGGGATTTCTTTGAGTTTTGCTTCTGCTTCAGCCGTCCAAGAGATATTGTTACTCACAAGCAAGTTGCTATCCTAAGTCAATAGAAAAGGTTGAAGTTAGTTAGTCGTAATTTGGGTGCGATCGGTCAGAGCGATCTTACTCAACCAAAACTTATAATGGCGGGTGGCGACGACGATCGAGATCGGGGAGTGGCGATCGATTGGGGTTTGAGGAGGGTAGATATAATTGTTTTGACTTGCGTGCCGACCCAGTTTCAGATTGCTGGATGCACCACCAACGATAACCGATCGCCATGCCCGAAGTTAGTAGTCCCAAAATCATCAACGTGCCTACCTCATTAACGCCACCGAGGACGGCATCAACAGCACCAACAATAATGATAAAGCTGGAAATTGGTTCTTTGCGGTATAGTCTTTTCAAGAAAGTAGGAAATATCGCGTTCATTTATAGGTGGTGAGACTAGGATTACAAAATACCATCGATCTATAATCCTATTCTACAAGCTCAGGCTGGGTAATCGATCGTCCATAAGTAGAGAATTAGCCAATGCACTGAGTTGCTCTCTTAATATGCCCAAATCTAGGGGTGGCGATCGCCAAACCTTAATTAATGCCCAATCCCATCCACGCTAGCGGATTTTGGCCGGTAATGTACTCAATTAAGAGTAGAGCGGCAAAGCCAACCATCGCCGCTCTGCCATTCAATTGCTCTGCAAATCGGTTGAAACCAAATCTAGTCAAGACTAGCTGGGGTTGGACGGAAGGTTGTACTTTTGCCATGATCTATAGAAGATTGCGATTTGTAAAGTCAGTCTATCCCTATTTTACGGCTGTTTGGTGCGATTCGATCGGGATTGTGCTGGGTGGCGATCGATCTACTGCCACCCACGAGACGAGAAGATCTCGATCATAAAATCGTCCCCAATCTAGATTAGG